>JAYTQI010000207.1:0-4354 GCA_043746825.1 Hyphomicrobium sp.
CGTGCTCGATACGCGACTCAAAGATCACGATTTCCTGGTCGATGATTTCAGCATTGCCGATATTGCGACTTGGCCGTGGGTGCGGCTTCACAATTGGGCAGGTGTCAATATTGATGACTTGCCTCACCTGAAACGTTGGGTTGCCGTCATGGAAGCCCGCCCCGCCTGCCAGCGCGGCATTCAGGTGCCGGAACGCCTCGACCCTGAGGCGGCGCTGGAATCAGCGAAAAAGATGGTGACGTGAGTATCTCCGCCAAAGGTATCGCTTCATCGCTATTTTGTGACCCAGGCAATCGCATAATACTTGCAAATCGGTGCCCTTCCCGGCACAACTCCTAAATCCGAGGGGCGCCGGTAGACCGGCTGAGATCGCGTCACAACGCGAGCACCCTTAGAACCTGATCCGGGTCATGCCGGCGCGAGGGACGGACAATCTAGCGGCTCATTCCGCACTCCGTTTTTCGCATCACATGATCGCAACCAAATTCAGCGCTGGCATGATGCTATGCGCATTCCCTCGCCCCGTACTATACGGGGAGAGGGTTAGGTTGAGGGGCAACCGCTTGTTCTGAGCGAATTGCACCCCTCACCCCGACCCTCTCCCCATCACAAGTGCAGGGTTGGGGAGAGGGAGAAAAGTCATGAACAAAATCACCCGCACAGCCGACCTGATGATCCCGAAAGTCACCACGGGGCCGGTCTCAGCGTCGATGAAAGTCTATGACGCACCTGATGGATACCCAGACGTGCGGGTGCCGTTCCGCGAGATTACACTGGCGGAGAGCAGCGGCGAAGGCACGTTCCGCGTTTATGATCCGTCAGGCCCTTACACCGATCTCAACGCCAAAATCGATGTCGAGAAGGGTTTGGCCCGTCATCGCGAAACCTGGGTGCAGCAGCGCGGCGGCGTTGAAAGCTATCAAGGCCGCGACATTCGCCCTGAAGACAACGGCAACGTGTCAGGCTCACATGCGGCGCGGGATTTTCCGAATAAGCCGAAGCCTTATCGCGGCTTCGACGGCAAGCCTGTTACGCAATATGAATTCTCCCGCGCTGGCATCATCACCAAAGAAATGATCTACGTCGCGCATCGCGAGAACTTGGGCCGCAAGATGGTGCTGGCCCGTGCTAAGGCAGCGCTCAAAGACGGCGAGAGTTTTGGCGCAGCATTGCCGGACCACATCACGCCGGAATTCGTGCGTTCTGAAATTGCCCTTGGCCGCGCGATCATCCCCTGCAATATCAACCACGCCGAGTTGGAGCCGATGATCATCGGCCGCAACTTCCTCGTTAAAATCAACGCTAACATAGGTAACTCGGCGGTATCTTCTTCAATCGAAGAAGAAGTCGAGAAAATGGTCTGGGCCATCCGCTGGGGCGCGGACACGGTGATGGATTTGAGCACAGGCCGTAACATTCACACCACGCGCGAGTGGATCTTGCGCAATTCGCCGGTGCCCATCGGCACGGTGCCGATCTATCAGGCGCTGGAGAAATGCGGTGGCGATCCGGTGAAACTGACCTGGGATATTTATCGCGACACGTTAATTGAGCAGTGCGAACAGGGTGTCGATTATTTCACCATTCATGCCGGAGTGCGCTTACCATATGTGCCGCTCACCGCCAACCGCGTCACCGGCATCGTCTCGCGCGGCGGTTCGATCATGGCCAAGTGGTGCCTCGCTCACCACAAAGAGAGCTTCCTGTATGAAAAGTTCGATGAGATTTGCGATCTCATGCGCAAGTATGATGTGTCATTTTCGCTTGGCGATGGCTTGCGCCCGGGATCAATCGCGGATGCCAACGACCGCGCGCAGTTTGCTGAGTTGGAAACGCTCGGCGAGCTGACCAAGATCGCCTGGGACAAGGGCTGTCAGGTCATGATCGAAGGCCCCGGCCACGTGCCGATGCACAAGATTAAGATCAATATGGACAAGCAATTGAAAGAGTGCGGGGAAGCCCCGTTCTACACGCTTGGGCCACTGACGACAGACATCGCGCCGGGTTACGACCACATCACATCCGGCATTGGTGCCGCCATGATTGGTTGGTTTGGCTGCGCCATGCTGTGCTACGTGACGCCGAAAGAGCACTTAGGGTTGCCCAACCGCGACGACGTCAAGGTTGGCGTCATCACCTACAAGATCGCGGCTCACGCGGCGGACTTGGCGAAGGGCCATCCGGCGGCGCAGTTGCGCGATGATGCGCTGTCGCGTGCGCGCTTTGATTTCCGTTGGGACGATCAGTTCAACCTTTCGCTCGATCCCGACACAGCGCGGAGCTACCACGACGAGACGCTACCCAAGGACGCCCACAAGGTTGCGCACTTCTGCTCAATGTGCGGACCAAAGTTCTGCTCGATGAAAATTACGCAGGATGTGCGCGATTACGCCCGCCAACAGAACGAGCGGGTCGGCGAGGCCGTGGCTGAAATCCAGGAGGAAATCGGTGCCATCGATCCGCAAGCGGGCGCCGCGTCAGTGCTTGCACTGGAGCGGCAAACAGGAATGGATGACGCCGCCCGCGCCAAGGGCATGGACGAAATGAGCGCGCGCTTCAAAGAAATGGGCGGGCAGTTGTATCTCGATGCGGAGAAGGTGAAAAAGGCCAATGAGGCGTTGGGGTGAGGCTGTAAACCTTTGAGCCAGTGACATGCCTGAGATCATCATTGTCGCTGGCCCAAACGGCGCGGGCAAGACGAGTTTTGCTCGGCAATACTTAGTCAGCGCTCGCACAAACGTGACGTTTGTAAACGCCGACGAGATTGCCCGCAAACTTCGAGATGATATCACGCCGCAGGTCCGGCGAGACATCGAAGCCGCACGGCGGATGCTATAGCAAATGGATGCACTGGCAAGTGCGCGACAGAGTTTCGCTATTGAGACAACACTGTCGGCTCTGACCTACGTTGGGAAGATCGCGGCATGGCGTGAGAGCGGCTATCGCGTGACCCTCATTTACCTACGCCTGCCGAGTGCCGATCACGCCGTCGAACGTGTGCGCCGCAGAGTAGTTGCTGGCGGACACGGTATCCCTGAAGATACCGTGCGAAGGCGCTTTGAAATGGTCCTTTTGTACCTTGAAAAATACTATAAATCTGCGGTCGATGAGTGGTATATTCTAGATAGCCACGAAGGAAATTATGTTCTTGCAGAAGAATCCCCCAGCAATGACTAGAGCCCAGACAATTGCCGAGATCGAAGCCGCGATGCGCCGTGCTGAAGAGGCATTGCGCCGCCGCGACCCTGATGCCTTGGCTGGACGGGTTGGGGATATTGGCAAAGTTCAAAATGGCCCTGCGCCAAAGGTGGCGACAAAGTTAACTCCGCGAGAAGCTCTATTGCACCCGGAAAAGCACGAATAGCTTACGGACGCGCGTGTTGCAGCGAAAGAAGAGGACATTGGCCGATGCGCAAGTTCCTTTTATTTCTCGCCTTACTCTACACGGGCGGTTACATCGCTTTCCGCCAAACTCACACGGAGACTTGGGATAAAGACAAAGCCAGCTACGTCATTTTTCCTGAGAACGACGCGGGGCGCGCGCTTTACTATGCGTGGCTGCCGATGAGCTATGTTGACGGGCAACTCACGGGCACAGGCGCACACATCGGACCGCATCGGTGACCAGAGCCGCCGTCCACTCACCCCTGCGTTCCCGGACGAAGTTGGCCGATGAGGCCAACACAGGTCCGGGATCACGTCGTTTGAATGAGGCATTAATCTCGAGCCAGGTTTTAACAGAATACGAAATTGCTAAGACGTGACCCCGGCTCTCCGCGCGCGGCAACTCCGCGTGCTGCGGCCGGGGACGCACGGATGAGGATATTGCTAGTCGCTATTCGGCCATGTCAGAATGCCGGAACCAATTTGAAATCCAGCGGGCCAGTTTGAGGAAATTTGTAGGATATCGACGCTGACCCAGGCTTCCATAATGCATTCCACAGAACCCTTGGAATCGCGCTTCACTCGAAGTACGTCTGCAAGACCATATTGAGCTAGAACCCTCTCGAAGAAACTTGCAGTTATTTCCGCATTTGCATGGTAATTATCTTCTAGCCCGGTGGCACCCCACCCCTTCCAAATTGAATCCTTGCCTGAATAAAATTCCTGAATTTCAGGACATTGCTCCCTCAATGTGGTGTAGTAGCCATAAGCGTCCATGGGAAAACAATTGTAACCAGCGGCTTGCCGGCCAAACCGCGATGCTGATGCGGCGGGTGAGATTAAGCCAAGCTCCTGTGGATTTGATTCATCAAGATCGAGCGCCTCAGGATCATCCCAAAAAAGTATTGGCCGATTTGCTCTGCGATCCGTCACTTTTCTTCACCCCGCACCAAACACTTCCTCAACCCGC
>JAYTQI010000208.1:0-1966 GCA_043746825.1 Hyphomicrobium sp.
CCGATGAGCGCTGGTCTCGGCCAGCTCCTCACCGGCTGCACGCTATCGCGAAACAAGACGCTGGCGCGCACGTGCTCGGCTTGGCCAAGCGGCCAAAGCGCGAATATCAGCGCAATCAGAATTCCGTAGATAGCCGCCACGAAAAGACTGAGCGGTGAAACCGAAAAATCAGCCCGAATAGGCAGTGACGCGCCGTAGAGCTTGTCGATCAGGCTTGGCACCAGAATGCCGAGGCAAAGCCCGATAACGATGCCAATCAGCGCCATCGCGAAAATTTGCACGAAGAAAATCGAGATGATGTCGCGTCCAGATGCACCGAGGCTGCGCAGCGTCGCAATCACCTTTACGCGCTGGTCGATGAAGGTGGTCACGGCATTGGCGACGCCGACGCCCCCCACCAGCAACGACGCCAAGCCAATTAAAATGAGAAATTGCCGCAAACGGTCGAGAGTCCGCGTGATCTGGGGCGAAGGATCATGACGATCTAGAGACGTAAAACCTGATTGCGGGAGCTTTTTGAGCGTCTCCTCGCGCAAGGCTTTCAGCGCGGCTTTGCCGTTAAGTGTTGCGTCCGGTAGTTTCAAAGCGTAACGCCATTTGACAAGGGTGCCGGGTTTGACGAGCCCCGTTTTCTCAAGCGTCGCCGCAGAAACGAAAACCCGCGGTCCGTAGGTGAGGCGATCTGCAACGCCATCGGGCTCAGATTTAACGAGGGCCGTGATCTCGACTTCTGCTTCGCCAATGCGCATTTTCTCGCCGGGCTTCAGCCCTAAGCGCTCCAACAGCATCGGGTCCGCCACAGCGCCGCCCGCGCTTATTGCGTCTTTGAAATCACCCGCGCCCTCAAGCTGCACAGTTCCGGCCAAAGGATAGGCAGCATCAGCGCCTTTCAATTCAACGAGGGCTTGCTCGGACGCATCCAACCGCCGCGCCATCGTGCGCAGCGTTGAAGTTTCACTCATTTGCCCCAAGCCTTCGAACACCTTCAATTCTTCAGGCGTGGCGCGAATGTGCATACGCGCAAACGTCAGATCGCCACCGAGGATCATCTCACCTTGGCGCTCAAATCCCGCACGCAATGCGTCTCCGAGCGCGCCAACAGCTGCAATCACCATGACGCCTAACGCCAGACAACTGATAAAAATCTTGAAGCCCTTGAGGCCACCGCGCAGCTCGCGCAGGCTGATGCGCAAGATTGTCCGCCAGTTTGCGCCACCCGCAGGTTGCCGCCATGTCTGCGCAACTGCCGCCGTCATTGTGCCGCCACCTTGGATGCAGCTTTGACGATCTCATCCGCCACAATGTTCCCATCACTCATACGAATGATGCGCTCAGTCGCTGCAGCTAAGCTTTCATCATGGGTCACCAGCACGAGCGTGGCTCCGGTCTTATCGCGCATGCGGAATAACGTGTCGATGATCTGGCGGCCGGTTGTGCCGTCAAGATTGCCGGTTGGCTCGTCGGCAAGAATGAGGCGCGGCTGGCGGCTCAGCGCCCTGGCAATCGCAACGCGCTGCTGTTCGCCGCCTGAGAGTTCTGCCGGGAAATGGTCACGGCGTGACGTTAGTCCGACCTCATCGAGCAACTTTGCCGCCTTATCGAAAGCATCGCTCACACCCGCTAGCTCCAAGGGCAGCGCTGCGTTTTCCAAAGCCGTCATCGTCGGCACAAGATGGAAGGACTGGAAAACGATGCCGATATTGGCGCCTCTGAGCCGCGCCAGTTCATCCTCACTCAAACCGCCGATCTCACGTCCTGCTACTTTCACTTTGCCGCGCGTCGGACGCTCAAGACCGGCCATAATCATTAATAGCGAGGTTTTACCGGAACCTGACGGCCCGACAATCGCCACGGCTTGGCCAGCTGGCACAGTGAGCGAGACAGAACGCAAAATATTGACGGGTCCAGCCCGGCTGACCAGCGTGAGATCGACATTTTCAAGTGCGATGATCGGATCAGCCACGGT
>JAYTQI010000209.1:0-4350 GCA_043746825.1 Hyphomicrobium sp.
ACAGACCCGTCGGAACTTGCCGGCGCCATGACCGAAAAATTGGTTGAGCTGTTTGAAGAGGGCAGCACGCCAGCCAGGGCCGCCAAGGCTAGCTCCAAGGGGCGCCGCGTCCATTGACGAGGAGAAGCCCGTTGTATTTATCCTTTGTTCACTGGCGCTGCGTCGCGCTGGCCCTCGCCCTTGGGTTCTGGCCGGCCGTGGCAGCGGCGCAGCTTAAGCCCGATGTTAAAGGCTTAAAGCCGGACTCCATTGAAATCTCGGCCAAGCCAATAGGGCAGTTCAATCGTGCTGGACCGGCGGAAATGCATTTCGGCCGCCTCGATTGGCGCGGGGGCTTAGTGCTGACCTCGCCATCAGCAAATTTTGGCGGCTGGTCGGGCCTGGTCATGGATCCAGACGGCAAACGATTTATTTCAGTCTCCGACAGCGGTGCCTGGCTCACCGGCGAATTGACCTACGCAGGTGAAAAGCCGTCAGGGGTCACAAACGCCAGGCTCGGGCCGCTGCTGAATGCTGACGGTGTGCCGTTCAAGCGCAGCAAAGACCGCGACTCTGAAGCCATCGCGCTCGTCAATGGCAGCGTTTCAACTGGCTCACTTGTGGTTGCCTTCGAGCAGAACCACCGGATCTTGAATTACGATGTTTCGCCTGAGGGTTTTTCGCCTGCGCGCGGCGCACTTGCGCTGCCCGATGACGCCAAGCGCATGCGCCGCAATTCCGGTTTTGAAGCTATGACGGTGATGCGCGGCGGGCCATTCAAGGGCCAAACCATTGCCATGTCCGAGCGGCTATTGGATCGCAACAACAATCACACGGGCTGGATTTGGACTGGGTCTAAGCCGCAGCGATTCAATCTGGAAAACATCGCTGACTATGCCGTGACGGAATTGGCCAGCCTAGAAGATGGCACACTGTTTGTGCTGGAGCGGCGGTTTGGCTGGTTTGAAGGCGTTAAAATGCGCATTCGCCGGATCGCGCCTGATGAATTGCAGCCTGGCAGCACGATCAAAGGAGAAGTCCTGATCGAGGCTGACTACAATTACGAAGTCGACAACATGGAGGGTTTAGGCGTCTCGCACGGCAAACCGGGGGAGACCATTCTGACTGTCTTCTCGGACGATAATTTCAATCACTTCTTACAGCGCACGGTCTTGCTGCAATTTTCGCTGACCGATCCCCAAACAGCAAAAGCCCGGCCTTAGCGCAGAGGCTGATCCGGGCTTTTGAAAAATACCGCCACTTTTCAGCTATCGCGAGACTTAAGCGACTTTTGTAGCAGCGGCCTTGGTGGCGGCGGCCTTTTTCAAATCGCGCTTCATTCTCAGACACTGGGGCGACAGATCTTCGTTGTTGGCTTTGAGCAGGAAAGCATCAAGCCCGCCGCGATGCTCTACCGTCTTCAAGGCCCGGGCTGTGACCCGCAAACGCACCTTTTTGCCGAGCGTGTCGCTCATCAGGGTGACATTGCAAAGGTTCGGACGGAATTTCCGTCTCGTTTTGTTAACAGCGTGGCTTACAATATTGCCCGAAAGCGGCAACGTACCCATCAGCTCACAGCGCCTCGTCATAGACCTCTCCTCGCCGCTGCAGCCTGGTTGGCGCGCGGTCCTGTATCGCCTAAAAAAAATAAGCCCCGTCGGCTTCCGCCAGCGGGGTGGATGGGGGTGTATAGGTTAGGTTTCGGGCGCACGTCAAGCGCGCGGCCCGTCAAAAACGAGCCAAAACGCTGCGCCGCGAATGCCGGCATCCTTTTGGGCTCAAAACCTGCGAGGCCAAACAATCGACGTATTACCAACTTAAGCGGCTTTCTATAGGGTTTTCAAGAACAACGCCTAAGGGGCCTCATTCAAATCATGCGTCGAACCAGATCAAGGGCTGGAAACAGGCCGTTGGCTATTGCGTCATTGCTGGCATTGGGCTGGAGCATCGCCGGTGGCGCTCAAGCACTTGCTGCAGAGGCCGCTTGGCCAGCTTCGGTTGCAGCTCACTACAAGCTTGCCTTTGGGGGCTTTGATGTCGGCGGCTTCGATTTCAAATCACAGAGTGACGGCAAGGCCTACACAACGACCGGCACAGCCTCCGTTTCGGCCCTGTTTGGAGCCTTCAAATGGTCCGGCGAGATGAACGCCAAAGGTGCGCTCAACCCTGATGCGGCGCAACCCTCAGGGTATCAGCTGCATTTCAAAACTAAGTCTAAAGGCGGCTCTGTTGCTCTCAAATTCGACAAGGGTGCGGTCAATGCGATTGCCTTGGTGCCGAATAAACCGCCATCACCTGAGGCCGTGCCGGTCAAGCCTGACAATCTCAAAAGCGTGTTCGACCCTTTGACCTCGATCCTGGCACTCACACACGCAGGTCCTGGCGATCCGTGCAACAAGACAATCCCGATATTTGATGGCAAAGCCCGGTTCGACCTAGTGTTGTCACGTAAGGGCCAAGAGCCGTTGACTGAGAAAAAGAACTCGGGCCAGCCGGCACAGCTGGTTGTGTGCCGCGTTAAGTATGTTCCTATTGCCGGACACAAGCCTAAAGACTTTGAGAGTCCGTGGGTCAGCTATAATGCCATAGAGATTGCGCTGAGACCGATCCCAAGCGCCCATCTTTACGTACCCTACCGCGTGACCATTCCAACGACGCTTGGCGCCGCCATTATGACGGCAGAAAAGATCGAAATTATAGCAGCCAATAAGTCTGTCATCGCCTTGACGCAGTGAGGTGATGCCAAGCTATTGGTCAGGAAATGGCTACGCAGATGCCCAGCTTAAGAATAATTCCTTGATCTCGGTTGCCTGCTCTGCAATGCCAAGGGCGCAAGACTGATCGGGAGGCCAACCGCCATGGGCAGCGAATTCGAAGCCCGCATCCGCAACGTTACGGCGGTGCTCGGCCCCACCAATACCGGCAAGACCCATCTCGCCATCGAGCGGATGCTGGGGCATGAGAGCGGCATGATCGGCCTGCCGCTGCGGCTGCTGGCACGCGAAGTCTATGACAAAATTAAATCTCGCGTTGGAGCTGGCGCCGTCGCACTGATCACGGGCGAAGAAAAAATCAAGCCTGAGCGTGCGCGCTATTGGGTCTCAACGGTTGAGGCCATGCCGCGCGACATCGATGTTGATTTTCTCGCCATCGATGAAATTCAACTCTGCGGCGATCCCGAACGCGGCCACGTCTTCACTGACCGGCTGCTGCATGCGCGCGGCCGCTCGGAAACGTTGCTGCTTGGGGCGCAAACCATGCGCGAGGCCATCAGCGATTTGATCCCTGGCGCCAACTTCATCTCGCGGCCCAGGCTTTCGAAGTTGTCTTATGCGGGTGAGAAAAAAATCACCCGCTTGCCGGCCCGCTCGGCGATCGTCGCGTTTTCGGTTCAAGAAGTATACGCGATTGCCGAATTGCTGCGCCGCCAGCGCGGTGGTACGGCAGTTGTGCTTGGCGCTCTATCGCCGCGCACGCGCAACGCTCAGGTTGAATTGTATCAATCCGGTGATGTCGAATTTCTGGTCGCGACCGACGCTATCGGCATGGGCCTCAATCTCGATGTCGATCACGTCGCGTTTTCAGCCCTGCGCAAGTTCGACGGCCAAACGCATCGTAACTTGACGGCAGGTGAGCTCGGCCAAATTGGCGGCCGCGCGGGCCGCCATATGAACGACGGCACGTTCGGCGTCACCGGAAACGCGGAAGCTCTCGACCACGACATGGTTGAACGTCTTGAGACCCATTCGTTCGACAGCGTGCGCGTGCTGCAATGGCGCAACCGCAAACTCGATTTCAGCACGCTGGACCGTTTGCACGAGTCGATTCGCGAGGTTCCCAAAGAGACCCGCCTCACCCGCGCCCGCACCTCAGACGACCTCGCAGCCCTGGATGCGGTCTGCGCGGATCGGGAAATCCTCGACATCTGCCGCTCGCCCGGCGCCGTCGCCAAGCTCTGGGACGTCTGCCAGGTGCCGGATTACCGGAAAATATCGGGTCAAAACCACGCTGAGATGGTTGCAACGCTCTATAAGTTCCTCCTTACGGGAGAACAAAGGATTCCAGAAGACTGGTTTTCTAAGCAAGTTGCTTTTGCAGATCGCACAGACGGGGATATAGATACGCTCTCAAACCGTCTTGCCCACATCCGGACTTGGACGTTTGTCGCGAACCGTCCGGACTGGCTGAAAGACCCGGTTCATTGGCAGAACCGGACGCGGGCCATAGAAGATAGTCTTTCCGACGCCCTGCATGAGCGTTTGACGCAACGCTTCGTGGACCGCCGGACCAGCGCATTGATGAAGGGCATGAGAGACAAAGAAGAATTGAACGCCGATATCGCTGACGATGGCGCGATTACGGTTGAAAATC
>JAYTQI010000210.1:0-4347 GCA_043746825.1 Hyphomicrobium sp.
GGTTTTGACCGACGATATGTACGAGCACTTGCTGTACGATGGCCTGAAGTTCGCGACCATCGTTGAGGTCGAGCCCAATCTCTATGATCGCACCCTGACTATGAACGGCTTGTCGAAAGCCTATTGCATGACCGGGTTGCGGTTAGGCTATGCGGCGGGGCCTGAAACTCTCATCAAGGCGATGTGCAAATTGCAATCGCAATCGACGTCGAACCCGACCTCGATTGTGCAGTGGGCGGGTGTTGAGGCTTTGAATGGGCCGCAGGACTTCATCGCTCGCAACAACGCTGAATTCGTCAAGCGCCGCGATCTCGTGGTCTCGATGTTGAACCAAGCCAAGGGACTTGTGTGCCCGAAGCCGCAGGGCGCGTTTTACGTCTACCCAAGCTGCAAGGGCGCGATTGGCCGGACAAGTGCGGGCGGCGTCAAGATCAACACCGACGAGGATTTCGTCACCGCGTTGCTGGAAGAAGAGGGCGTCGCCTGCGTCCACGGTGCGGCCTTCGCCGGATCGCCGTCATTCCGTATTTCCTACGCGGCGTCCACCCAAAGCCTCGAAGAAGCCTGCAAGCGCATCCAAAGGTTTTGCGGTAATCTCAAATGACGGGTGAGCGGGGTAAAAAATTGCCCCCTTGTCCAACCTGCCGCCTGTTGAGGTGGGGCTTAGTGTTGTCGCTGGTTGCCCTGGCCCTATCGTGGTGGGTTGCGAGTTAGGCGCGGGCTCGCAGGCACCGATATCTTCAGAGAAGACTCGCCGCCTAAAACCCAATCTTGCCCCGCGACAGGCCCCGGGCGACGCCGCCGAGAAATTCGCCTGTTGTTCGCGCCGACGCGCCGCCATCTGACCCCGAAGTCCGTCCCCGTTCAGGCCGCTCGGCCCTTTCCTGACGCTCAGTTTTGGCAGCTCGGCGCGGTGTGTCCGCCTGCGGGGTTTCTGCTTCCGCATCCGTCGAGGCCAAAGCTGGCTTGCCCTGCTGGACCCAAGCCGTGAATTGCGGATCGGAGCGGGCTTTGAGCAAATCAAGTTGACCGCGGTTGAGATAGCCTGACGGCACTAGCCCGGCGGCCGTTTGAAAAGCGCTCATCGCCTTGCGAGAGGCTGCGGTTAGAACGTTGCCCGTGCTGCCCGCATTATGCCCAAGCAAAATCAGCCGGACGTTGACGTCCTTGATCTGATCGCGGCTGAGCGCCAAGGCGCCCTCGCTCGCCTTGTCGGCCCGCTGAGCGCGTAACTCATCCGAGACGCTGCCTGCGACGCTGAGATTGCGCGAGGGCGGGCTGGCTGCGGGCGGATCAATCGATGCGGTCGTTTGCGCCGATGGTATTTGCTTAGGCGCTGCTGCGGCGGTCTCAGGCGCAGCCGCAGGTCCGCTCTTCATAAAAAATTCCGACGTTAGCGACGAGTTCGTCCACGGCTGCTGATGTTCGCCCGTCGTCTTGGAGACGTCGCCTCGCACACGTTTCATCATCAAATCGATATCGAGATTAGGCGTCTCCAAATGAGTCAGCAGAGCCGCAGTGAAGGGGCTATGCCCGCCCGCGCCGTCCGATGCGACTGTGCCTGGCGAGGTCGCGAAAGCGATCAAAGTTCCCGATGCATTTTGCGCATCCACGGCCGCCATGCCGGCGGACGGATTGAGCGAGCGTGAGCGTGCCGCGCCCATCGAGCGCGACAATTGTGCGGCGAGTGGATTATCGCGGCAGGCATCGAGAATCACGATCTTGACCTTGGCTTCTCTCAGTAGCTGGCGCATGACGGTGTCGAGTTTGACGGCGTCGAAATCGAGATCGGCTTCGCTTTTCAAGATGGCGTCAACGGGGATAAGATAATTCTCGCCAGCCACCTGCATACCGTGTCCGGCGTAAAAGAACAGCGCCGCATCCGCGCCTTGAACCGCGCGCGCAAACTCTTTCAATCGTGCCGTCATCTCAGTGCCCTTGAGATCGTAGCCCTGAATAACCTCAAAGCCGAGCCGGCTCAGCGACTGCGCAACGGCGCGCGCGTCTTCAGGCGGGTTAACAAGTTCGAGGGGGGCCTTGTACGCGCCGTTTCCAATGACGAGCGCAACGCGCTTTTCAGCGGCTTGTGCCCCGTCACCCAACAGAATCGCGAAAAGCGATACAGCAATAAACATGAAGAACCGTGTCATGGCCCGCATCCCTTAGTAGAAACGATCCATACGTTAATTCAGCTACGTTATGCTCTTCTCAGCCGCCTGCCAAGCCGCCTCTTAAGGGCAATTTAGTCACGCTATTCTCCCGGCGGTGGCGCGTGCTCGACGCCGCCAGGATTGCGTTCGTCGCCTCCGGAGGGGGGTGTTGGTGGCGGCTCGGACGAGTCAGGCGCGATGCCCTCATACACTTTCGGCGCAGAGTTGGGCTTCCAGCTTCTCGATTTTTCAGTCTTGCTCGGCGCCGGTTTGGCCGGTTCGGGCTTTGGGAGTGCGGGCTTGGCTGCCTCGGGCTTAGCCGGGGCCGCAGCCTGAGCGTCCCCCGTCTTAGGTGCGCCAGCGGTTGGCGCTGTATCCGTCCCGGCAACGGCATAGGGAGCCATCGCACACCCAATAAAGGCTGAGAAAATGACTCCGAATGTCCGAATTGAGAATTCTCTCAAAAGAGGTCGCGAAAAATAGCCCATGTAAAATCCTCCCGCGTATTCGCAATAGACAACGTCGCAAGCGCCAGGACTGCGATCATAGCACTTTGCCGACATCTTGCACCACTGTCTTGGACGGACACGCCAACCCTTGGCCCGGGCACGCGCGAGACCGGCGGTTCGTTGTCAAGAGGGCGGTCAGGTCTTATAATCTGGTCCGGATGGAAGCGAGAGTTGGGCATGAACACCGATACCAAACGGCGCGGCAAGCGGCGTGGCGCACCGTTAATCCCGCTTGTGATTGCCTTGGCTGGCTTGGCCGTCATCGCCGCCGTATTTTTCGCGCCAGCCTTCGCACCCTGGGCACTCCGCTTCGAACATTGGACCGCAGACTGGCGAACGGCCTACCTCTCTGAGCGCGCCGGGAAGCCCAACCCAAAGATCGTGGTCGTCATTATCAACGATGAGACTTTGAAGGACCTGCCGAGTTCTCCGATCGACCGGGGCTTGCTCGCCAAGCTTGTCACCGCCATCAAAGACGATGGCGCAAAGGCCATCGGTCTCGATATTTTATTTCTCAAGAAAACCGACGAGAGCAATGACAAGGTTCTTACGGAGACGCTAAAGACGTCTCCGGTTGTTCTCGGCGCCCTCGATGAGCGCGGGAACCTGCAGCCTTTCCAGCGGCAATATCAGACAGAGTTTTTGGCGGCTGCCGGCAAACCCGTAGGCTATCTTAATCTGCGCATCGAGCGCGACGCGGTCGTGCGCTATGCCGCACGACCAAACGCGGGATCTCAATACCCCAAAAGCTTCGCGCGGACCTTGGCCGAGCAAAGTGGCATAACCGCCATCGATAGCGGAGATCCGGTGCCCTGGACGCTCGACAGCAACGATGGCGGTGCAGCGATTTCATCTCTCAAGGCGCAGGATGTTCTCGCCAATACCCCTAGTAGCGCTTCACAATTGAAAGACCGGATCGTCATCGTTGGCGGCGATTTTCCCAATCGAGACCGCCACCGCATCCCATTGTCGGTGCGCAGCGGCGAGGAAGTAAGCGGCGTCATGATCCATGCGCAAATGCTGGCCGGACTACTTGATCCGGCAAATGCGGTCCGGGAACTCGGACCTGCTGGAGTCAGATGGTTTCTATCTGGCGTCGCGGTGACCGGCGCGCTTCTCGGCTGGCTACTATGGCAATCAAGTGTTGTGGGGTTTGTCCGATGGTCGCTGGCGACCGCGATACTCGTCGCCATTGACGCAGCATCCTTCAAAACATTTCATCTGCTCTTGCCGTTCACGCTCGCGCTGATCGTCTGGTTCGCAGGCGTCACAACCGGACGTGCCTTGCACCTTTTTAAAACATCGTTTTCGCGGTCCTGATCAAGAAAAGATACAAGCCCTTTGCATGCGAGCGAGCGTCTGGATCACTTACGCGGCGGGCACCAGCGCCGGATGCAAACCCCGCTCTTACCACAAGCGCATTGGCGCGAAATTTATGAGTTCGGGTTTAACTCACGCGCCCAAACTAAAAAAGCGCACGTTGCCGAGCGCTCTCAAAACAGCCTCAAGGGCTGGAGGAAATTCGAACTCAGGTTTCCCTTACGCGGGCGCACTGGTGATAAACCGGCCCGCCACCCAAGACCAGGCATTGGCAAACTGCGCACCAACTGATCTGGAGCCCGCCGTCACAACGGGGTGCCAAGCCGCAAGCGCGGTCGATTGGGATGTCTCGGATTTCAAGGAAACTA
>JAYTQI010000211.1:0-10039 GCA_043746825.1 Hyphomicrobium sp.
TCGCGAGAGAGCGCTTTCTGCTTGCTCTCTTCTTGGCCTTTTTCGATTGTCTCGCGTTTGGCGCGTTGTTCAAGCCAACTTGAATAGTTACCCTTCCACGGCACGCCCTGGCCGCGATCCAATTCCAGCGTCCACTCGGTGATGTTGTCGAGGAAGTAGCGGTCATGGGTGACCAGGATCACGCAGCCCGTGTACTCTTTCAAGAACCGTTCTAGCCAGGCAACGCTTTCCGCGTCCAAATGGTTAGTTGGCTCATCGAGAAGTAGGATATCGGGTTTCGATAACAGCAGGCGGGTGAGCGCGACGCGGCGCTTTTCGCCGCCCGACAATTTGGTGACATCGGCATCGCCCGGAGGCGAGCGCAAGGCATCTAACGCCTGCTCAACCTGAGCGTCGAGGTCCCAAAGGTTTTGAGCGTCGATCTGGTCCTGCAGCGCCGTCATTTCATCCGCTGTCTCTTCGGTGTAGTTGGCGGCGATCTCGTTGTAGCGATCTAGAATAGCTTTCTTTTCCGCCACACCTTCCATGGCGTTACCCAACACGTCCTTGGTGGCATCAAGCTCCGGCTCCTGGGCTAAGTAGCCGACGCGGATGCCGTCAGCTGGCTTGGCTTCGCCGATGAAATCATCGACGGTGCCGGCCATGATTTTCAGCAGCGTCGACTTACCCGAGCCGTTGAGGCCAACAACGCCAATCTTGGCGCCGGGCAAAAACGACAACGAAATATCTTTGAGAACCTGCTTGCCCCCAGGGTACGCTTTGGAGAGCTTGTGCATGTGATAGACGTATTGGTATGCGGCCACGGCGGCGCCTTTCAAACTGATCAATTCAGGGAGTTTCGGGCGTTCTATCTGATTGGCGGGCCAGCCTCAACCTCGCCACTGCGGGTCTGAACATTGACAGCAATGCTGTCAATGACTACATTGATGGCATGGCAGTTCTCACCATCCGCAATCTTCCAGAAGAAATCCGCAAACGCCTGCGTGTGCGGGCCTCCCGTAATGGCCGCAGCATGGAAGCCGAGGCACGCGATATCCTGGCCTCGGCAGTCAACACCGCTTCCACGGAGGAATTGCCACAGGCCATTGAGCGCCTGCAGAATTGGATTGCACAATCTTCGAAAAAGCTAAAATCCAAGTCGAAGGGACCGGCTCAGCCGGATACTGTCGATGCATTTTTGCGCGACCGCAGACGTAACGCCATTCGAGAAGCCATCGCGGAAGGCCGGCACCCGCGGGAACTTTATCGGGGCGATTACCCTCGCATCGCGACGGAAGCCGGCTGGAGCGCGGAATACATCGATCAGCTTGTTAAGCTGCATAAGCCGCAATGATCGTCATTGATGCGTCGGCTTTGCTGGTGTTGCTGCTAAAAGAGCCGGGCCATGAAAACGTGGCCGCAAAACTTGCCCACTCGTTGATGTCCGCTGTCAATTTAAGTGAAGTTCTGGCCCGCCTGGTCAGGCATGGCGTTTTTCCGGATGAAGCGCATCCGCGAATTGCCGAACTTGGCATTGCAATCGTTGCTTTTGATCAAGAACAGGCTGTCATTGCAGCTAGCATTCGGGAAACGGCAAGAGCGGCTGGTCTAGGCTTGGCCGATTGCTGCTGTTTGGCATTAGGTTTAAGCGAACAGGTGCCCGTGCTGACGGCTGACCGGGCCTGGAAATCGCTAGGTTTGGCAGTTCCTATCGAACTGGTGCGGTAGTTACGCAACCGGTGTCTCTGGAAATGCCAGCTGCTCGCGGGCCTTCCAGTCGTTGGTCACATAATTAATCACCAGCGACTTGCGCACGCCTTCAATCTTGCGGCCCTCAAAGCCATGATAAGTATTGTTGGAGGGCACAAAAATCATCGCCGCGTTGGATTTGAAAGGCGAGCGCGCAACCCACTTTTTATCGTTGCCGTAGATGTCGGTGCCAAGATCTTTGTGGCTCGGGTCTTTCGAGATGTAGAGCAGAAACGTGAACAGCTTGACGCCGAGGTCGGTGTGCGGCTCGAGCCAAAAGCCGTCAATGTCCTGCGCGAACTCGATGCGCACGTAAGACCCTTTCAAACTCGTGCCGAAGGTCTTCTCAATCGTGCTGACCATTTCGGGTGCCTGAAAAGCTTGCGAGACGCCATCGACGAACGAAAATTTGGCGCGGTTCTCGGCATCAAAATAACGCCGTGTCGCGTTGTGCAGTTCGCGCTTTCCCGAAACACCGCCAAGATCGGGCGCTGGAAACGGCAACCCCAGAACCTGATCAACGATGTGTGCGGGCAAGCAATTTTCGACGAACCAGTGCGGATAGGGCGTTGCGTGCTTATGGCCCGCAGCAAAACTCGCGCGCAACGATGCGACTGTCTGGTCTTTGCTCGCTTGCATTGCCCGTATCTCCCAAGTTGCGATTCTTGAGCCTATCTAGCAGCACGGACCCACAATTCGCAAACGCTGGCGCGCCGCAGCAAGAAAGGCTGCAAAAAACGGCAAATTTTACTTATCGCGCCAGCCAACGCTCTGCGATTTGATGGGCTATGGCCTCTGCTGAGTTGAGCGGCGTGTAAGTCCACGGCTCAATGCTCGTCAGACTATCGGGCAATGGCCGCGTCGCGCCGGTCCGCTGCAGGGCTTCGTGGAAGCGCCGGAACTTGGCTGAGCCGCCGTCAGGATAAAACACGTAAACAGGCTTACCCGTCGCGCATGGTTCACTTGTCATGTTGATGCTGTCGGCTGGTGCGATGAAGGCGTCGGCATGAGCGAGGAATTGGGAGTAAGGATTTTCGTCCGTCATATTCCAGAACAGGCGCGGCATCCCCTCAGTTGCATTGCGCGCGCACTCAGTTACTGCAGCCTCGGTGCGCCGCGATGGTGTGATCATCAATCCCGCACCCCCCTGTCCCAATGTGCGCAATGCGGCCGCCAACCGCGCACACGCCGCCGGGCTGTAGACGTAATCGCCATTTGAGCCGCCAAGCAGTATGGCCACGCGCGGGCGCGGCAGGGCTGCAATGGTGCCCGGCACGCTATGGCGCAATTCGGCCAGCCGCCGTTCGGTGAAACTATGCGGCGCTGTCAGCGTGGTGATGACATTGGCTCCGCGCAAGTTATCGTGCTCCGGCACCCAAAACAAATCGGCGGTCTTGAGGCTGACCTTTGGGTCTTGCAAGATGATCGTGAAGGTCTTTGCGCCTGCCCGGCGTTTGAGTTCGCGGATGTAGGGCGTGGTCAGACGGCCAATGGATATCGCCATGTCTGGCCACGGCGGTTCAAATGAGCTGCCCGCCTTGCCAAAGCCTTCCTTACCGGACACGCCAAGCCATGGCGAGAGCGCCTTATGCAAACCCTGAGGAACGACGTTTTTCATCGTCACTTTGACGCCCAGCGCATCAAACACGCCGCGCGTTTGCACATCGTTGCCGGTTTTACCGTCACTGATGATCCATCCGGACCGGCCCATTAACGGCCTTGGCGCGTCTGCCATTGTTGCTCTTGCGCTTTCCAGATGTTTTGCATACGAGACATATAGTTGCTTCGACGCCGCGCCAAATCGATTCTTTGACCCTGAGGCCGAGGCCCATGCGCCCAAATCTCGATAGCACTGACTGGCGAATCCTCAAAGAGCTGCAAGCCGACGGACGGATGACCAACATCGCGCTTGCGACCAAAATTGGGCTGTCCGCGCCGCCGTGCCTGCGCCGCGTCCGGGCGCTGGAAGAACAGGGGCTGATCGGCGGCTATACCGCTCTGGTCGATGAGGAAGCGCTTGGCTTTGCGCTGACCGCTTTCGCAATGGTGCGTCTCCACAATCAAGCTGAAGCTGATTTGCGCGCGTTCGAGAACCGCCTGCTGGGTTGGCCCATCGTGCGTGAAGCCCACATGCTGTCGGGCGAAAGCGATTACATGCTGCGCTGCGTGGCGCGCGATTTAACAACTTTCCAGGACTTCGTGCTCGATGAACTGACAGCGGCGCCCAATGTCGCCAGCGTCAAAACGTTCCTCACCATCCGCCGCGCCAAGCGTGAGCCCGGTGTGCCCCTCGTGGCAGGTGAAACTGACGAGCGCGCTTGAAAACAACTGACAAAGCGGTCATTCAGTCCGCGTTCGATCTTATCGGCATTGAAAGAAGCGCGAGCCATGCAAAATATCATACTTTTTCTGATTTTATTTGGAGCGCTCCTGGGCCTTAGCCTGCCCGCCGCCGCTGGTCCGGCAGCGTTGTTCAATACCTATTTCGGTAAGGCTCAGGACGGCACTGTCTGCTTTGCCCGCACGTATGATAACGCGCATCTCGAAAAACACCCCGTCCAAAAAGTCGAGATCATCGAGATCGACATGGCGAAATTTAACCTCAACGGTAGCCCAAATACGCCCGACTTTTTTGATCTCGGTTTCGGTATCAGGTTGAGAACGAGCCCCGATTGGTACGGCCAAGCCGCTACTTGCAAAACTGAAGTAGATGGCTTCCGTTGCTTTCTCGAAGGTGACGGCGGCCTGTTCCGCTTGACACCTGAGGGACCCAATTCCCTCAAACTTGAGACCGGTAACTATGGTATCGCCCTTGAAGGTGCCAAGGACGCCATCACCCTCGACGGTAATTCGGGCGGCGACAAGGTGTTTATCCTCAACGCCTCGCGCGCTGAGTGCGATGCTGCGCGTTCATTCTTCAACACCAAGAACGAGTAGCAGTCCCTACTTCCACTCCACCTTCAAAACCTGGAATGAGCGCGAGCCTTTCGGCGTGGTGACTTCAACGTTATCGCCTTTGACCTTGCTGATCAGCGCGCGCGCGATGGGCGACGAAATTGAAATCTTTCCGTCGCGCAAATTGGCCTCGTGGTCGCCAACGATTGTATATTTGACCTTGTCGCCGGTATCATCGTCTTCCAAATGCACGGTAGCGCCAAACTTGATGGTGTCGCCCGACATCCGCGCGGTATCGATGACCTCGGCGCGCGACAGCTTATCTTCGAGTTCGGCAACGCGCGCTTCATTCAAACCCTGTTGCTCTTTGGCGGCGTGATATTCGGCATTTTCTGAAAGGTCGCCATGGGCGCGCGCCTCTGAGATGGCCGCAATGATGCGGGGACGCTCGACGGCTTTGAGCCGCTGCAGCTCCTCTTCGAGGCTTTTGTGACCAAAGATGGTCATCGGCACCCGTTCCATCGTCATCTTCACGGCTCCTTCTGCCCGCACTTTCGTGCAGTCAACACGTACATTTCATTGCCGCTTCGGGGAAAGCGAGGCTGCCAGCTCCGCAAGCCGGCAAACTCTTGGGGTGTGTTCTTGTCGAAACCCTAGCGGTGCGCAAACGCCTGCAATGGAGAAACTTGAAGCGTGTCCGACTTCAAGGCCTTTATCGCCCGCGTCACCGCAACCGCCCCCGCCAAGGTTGTATAATAGGGGATGTGGTGAAGCAAGGCCGAGCGCCGGATGTCCTTGCTGTCGGACAAGGCTTTGGTGCCCTCGGTTGTATTAAAAACAAGGTGAATCTCGCCGTTTTTAATGGCATCGACTACGTGCGGGCGGCCTTCAAGAACCTTGTTGATGGCCTCACAAGTAATGCCATTGGCCTCAAGGTGACGCTTGGTGCCGCGTGTGGCGATGACCTTGAAACCCATGGCGGCCAGCTCTTTGACGGGCGCTACGATTCGCGATTTGTCGCCCTCTTTGACCGAGACGAACACGGTCCCAGCGAAGGGGAGTTTTTGCCCAGCCCCAATCTGGCTTTTACCAAACGCCATCGCGAAATCGTGGTCGATGCCCATGACTTCGCCGGTTGAACGCATCTCGGGCCCAAGGATCGGGTCAACGCCCAGGAAGCGCGCGAACGGGAAGACCGCTTCTTTTACGGCGATGTGATCAAACTTTGGGGTTTTCAAATGAAACGACGCCAGCGGCTTGCCCGCCATGATCTCGGCCGCAATCGCCGCAACCGGCAGACCGATCACCTTGGCAACGAACGGCACGGTGCGCGAAGCCCGTGGATTGACTTCGAGAATATAGATTAGGCCGTCCTTGATGGCGAACTGCACATTCATCAGGCCAACGACATTCAACGCCAGCGCCAGCTCACGGGCCTGGCGCTCTAATTCCGCGATCACCGGCTTGGAGAGCGAGTAGGGCGGCAGCGAACAGGCGCTATCGCCGGAGTGAATGCCCGCTTCCTCGATGTGCTCCATGATGCCAGCAACAAAAGTCTCTTTGCCATCACACAGGCAATCGACGTCAACTTCAACAGCGTCCGTCAAATAACGGTCGATAAGCAAGGGGCGCTTGGGTGAAACGACCAGCTCAGAGGGGTTGTCGAGGGTCACGGACAGCCGCTTGATGTAGCGGTCAATCTCCACGCCGTCATGGATGATCTCCATGGCGCGCCCACCCAGCACATAAGACGGGCGGATGACGACAGGATAACCAATGCTGTCCGCCACCGCGCGGGCTTCGCCGGGCGTGCGGGCGATGCCGCTCTCAGGCTGCGAGAGCTGCAATCGCTCGATCAAGGCTTTAAAACGGTCGCGGTCTTCAGCGAGATCGATCGCGTCCGGCGAGGTGCCGAGGATCGCGATCCCAGCCTCCTCCAACGCGCTGGCCAGCTTCAACGGTGTCTGGCCGCCAAACTGCACGATCACGCCTTTGACCGTGCCATTGACGCTTTCAGCTCTGATGATTTCGATGACGTCTTCGGCAGTCAGTGGCTCAAAATACAACCGGTCAGAGGTGTCGTAATCGGTCGATACCGTTTCTGGGTTGCAGTTGATCATGATGGTTTCGTATCCAGCTTTGGTGAGTGCAAAGCAGGCATGGCAGCAGCAATAATCAAACTCGATGCCCTGGCCGATGCGGTTGGGGCCGCCGCCGAGAATGACGATTTTCTCTTTGGCCGTGGGTTTAGATTCGCACACCGGCTTGTCGAACAGTCCTGTCTCATAGGTAGAGTACATGTAGGCCGTGGGCGCTGAGAATTCAGCCGCACAAGTGTCGATGCGCTTATAAACAGGCGACACGTTCAGGCTACGGCGATGTTTCGCGACATCGGCTTCACTCATTTTGGCGAGCTTCGCCAAGCGCACATCGGAAAAGCCCATGGCTTTCAGGTGCCGCATCTGGTTCTCAGTCTTCGGCAGGCCGTGAGCTATAACGCGCGCTTCCGTATCAACGATGTCTTTGATTTGGGCCAAGAACCACGGATCAATTTTCGAGAACTGGTGCACCTGCTCAATATCAAAGCCGTGACGGAAGGCCTGCGCGACTTTCAGCAAGCGATCAAAGGTGGGGCGCGAAACGGCGGCGCGCACGACGTTTTTATCATCACCCTGGCCGAGGCCTTCAAGCGCCACATCATCGAAGCCGGATAAGCCCGTCTCCATTGAGCGCAACGCCTTTTGCAGGCTCTCCGCAAAGGTCCGGCCAATCGACATGGCTTCGCCGACCGACTTCATCGACGTCGTCAGAGTGGTGTCGGCGCCCGCGAATTTCTCAAACGCAAAGCGCGGGATCTTGGTGACGACATAATCAATCGTTGGCTCGAAGGAGGCGGGCGTAGCACCGCCCGTGATATCGTTGTCGAGTTCATCTAGGGTGTAGCCAACGGCCAGCTTGGCCGCGACCTTGGCAATCGGGAACCCTGTCGCCTTCGACGCCAAGGCGGACGACCGTGACACCCGCGGATTCATCTCAATGACGACGAGCCGCCCGTCCGCCGGATTGACCGCGAACTGCACGTTTGAGCCGCCGGTTTCAACGCCGATCTCGCGCAGTACCGCAATCGAGGCGTCGCGCATGATCTGATATTCTTTGTCGGTGAGCGTCAACGCTGGCGCGACGGTGATGCTATCACCGGTGTGCACGCCCATCGGATCGACGTTTTCAATCGAGCAGATGATGATGCAGTTGTCCGCCTTATCGCGCACAACCTCCATCTCGTATTCTTTCCAGCCAATCAGACTTTCATCAATCAGGATCTGGCCAACGGGCGACGCATCAATGCCCGATCTCACAATCTGCTCGAACTCTTCACGGTTGTAGGCGACGCCGCCACCCGTGCCGCCCATCGTGAAGGCGGGCCGGATAACCGCTGGCAAACCAATAGTATCGAGAGCGGTCATCGCCTCGACGAACCCTTTGGCTTTGTCGTAGCCGGTGATTTTGCCGTCCGCGCCGTGGAATGGCGGCGAGGACGCGATCATCGCCCTCGGACTCTCAAGCCCAATGCGATCCATGGCGTCGCGGAATAACTTGCGGTCTTCGGCCATGTCGATGGCTTCAGCCCTCGCGCCGATCAGTTCGACGTTGTACTGCGCCAACACTCCCGATTTTTCGAGCGCTAGGGACGTGTTGAGCGCGGTCTGCCCGCCCATCGTTGGCAGCAGGACAAGCTTTTCATGCGGGCGCTCGGCACGCTCTTTGGCGATGATTTTGGTGACGACATCGGGCGTGATCGGCTCGACGTAGGTGGCGTCGGCCAGCTCCGGATCGGTCATGATGGTCGCAGGATTGGAATTGACCAAAATGATCCGGTAGCCCTCGGCTTTGAGGGCCTTGCAGGCTTGGGTGCCGGAATAATCGAACTCGCACGCCTGCCCGATAACGATGGGGCCTGCGCCGATGATGAGGATGGACTTGATATCTGTGCGTTTTGGCATGTCAAAGCCGTCTTCTATTGCAGGCTGACGGCTTTGGCTATAGCTGGGCGCGAAATCCCCTGGAATGCCTGAGGACACAGAGCCGCAGCCATAGAGAATGCGTCCGGTGAGACTGAAATTGTGGACGAAATTATATCTTGGCCGGGAGGCCTTAAAGCCTGATGGGAAATTCGCCCCGCCTTAGCTGGGCGGCATTTCGTGGTGGTGGGGGATATTGGGATTGTCGGCATCCCAGGCCGGGCGGCGCTTGTTGTAGACGACGAACTGCGGCTCCAGGCCTGTCGAATCATCAAGCGTGCCGGCGCGGATCAGTGTCAGGCCAGCAAGTGCCGGCGAGAGCATGGTGACGGACGAGCCACAATTGGGACAGAAGTTGTTGGTGACCGGACGCCCACCGTCCGACGTATATGTGAAGCTCTTGGTCTCGCCCGTCAGCTTGACGTCTTCAGTGGCATAGACGGCGGCGGTCATCGCCGAGGCGCCGGTCGATTTCTGACACATTTGGCAATGGCACTTGGCCGCTGTTTTCATCTCACGCGGCACGACGTATCGCACGCTGCCGCACATACAGCCGCCGGTTCTGACATCGTCTGCCATGCTCATCTCCCTGTTTGAGTCCAAGTTTGAAATTGAGGCTATGATAGGAAAACGCGACCGGCTTGCCATCCGCAACTTACGGCTTAGGTGCGTCAGGGTTTGGCGCGCCAGCTTTTGGTGTGTCAGCATTGGGAGCTTCAGACATGGGTGCTTCCGGCTTTGCGGCTTCCGCCGGCATGACATCCTTCGGCGCCTCAATCTTCAAATCGATGGGAAACGAGTAGCTGGTCTTGAAAAACGGCTTGTCCTCGCGCCCTAGCGTGAGCAGCACATTGCTAACCGGCAGGCCCGTCACAGCGTCGACGTAAAACATCCGGAAGGCTTCGTTCTTGGGGCCTTCAGTGCCTTTCGCCGGGTCGTCCTCGAGCTTGTAGCCCATAACGTCCCGGCCCTCGAATTTGGTGCGGCCTTTGCAGGAATAGTTGCCGACATCACCTTGCTGTTCGAGAACATTCTCCGCCATTTGCGAGGCGATCTGCTGCATGATTGACTCGGGCAGCACCTGCCAGCCCTTGCCCTCGTTGCCCCAGGCCTGCTTGCCAACCAGAATGACTTCGGACATTTGCTTGGTCGTGGCCACGGTCACGGTCTGGTGCATTTTGTCAGGCAGCACATATTCAACGCTCATATTCGTTGGGCCATTTTCGGTCAGCAAATTGCTGTCCATGCGGAACCATGACGACTTGCGCAGCTTCTGCAGGGCCGCTGAGACCTCCTCACGGCATGGATTGGCGTTTTCCTTGGCGCCCGGTTCACCTGGCTCGGCGGCGTTGGCCGCACCCATAGTGGCAGCGAGGACGGCTAAGCTTGCAAACATA
>JAYTQI010000212.1:0-1959 GCA_043746825.1 Hyphomicrobium sp.
CCGGCGGTGCGCGTGCGGTGGCAACCCAACGCGGATGTCACGGTGTTGGTGGGTCTGTTCAACAGCTTGGCCGCGAGCCCTACAGCAGCTGACCCGCAACGCGGCAACCGTCACGGCACAAATTTCCGCATCGGCGATCCGCCGCTGCTGATGGCGGAGGGCCATTTCAAGTATGACATGGGCCTGCCTGGCATGTTGCGGCTGGGAGGCTGGCAAGAGTTCAACGATTTTGCAGATCAGCGGACCGGGGCCGTGATCGGCGGCAACTATGGATTTTACGCTATTCTGGATCAGGAAATATGGAAGACTGGAGACAACCAAAGCATCAGCATATTTGCACGAGCCTCCACTAGTCCCCAGAAGCAGAACACAATCGATTTTTATGGCGATGCAGGCGTCGTTTTCAGCGGGTTTGTTGCGAGCCGGCCGAATGACAAATTCGGCGCGGCTTTTGGTTATGGCAACATATCAGCGCGCGCCCGGGCGGGTGATCGAGATGCCGCGCTTGCGGTCGTTCGCGATTACGAGGCGGTGCTTGAGCTCAACTATCGTGCTGAGATCGTGCCGGGTTGGACGCTGACGCCAAATCTGGAGTATTACTGGCACCCTGGCGGCCACGTTGAGCGTGAAGTCAGGCCGGGAGAAGCCGTCAACGATGCCTTGGTGATTGGCGCGCGGACCACGATCAATTATTGATCACTGCCAGGTCATTGCTGCCCTGCACATTCGGCCTTGTCTGGCGCTGCCTTTGCATCTGCGCTAGGAGGCGTAGCCATGACAAACGCCCCGCCCATATTGATTTTTGGTCCCACCACGAGCGGCAAATCTGCGCTGGCCTTGAAACTTGCCGAGCGAGAGAATGGCCTGATCATCAACGCCGATAGCATGCAGGTCTACGCTGAGCTTGAGATTCTCTCAGCCCGGCCATCGCGCGATGATGAAGCACGCGTGCCCCACTTGCTCTATGGCTTTGTGCCTGTCTGCGAAGCCTATTCGGTTGCGCGCTTTGTGCAGGATGCCGCTCGCGCCATCACGGAGGCGCAGGCTGCCGGCCGCCGTCCCATCATTGTCGGCGGCACGGGGCTGTATTTCAAAGCCTTGCTCGAAGGCTTGTCTCCGGTCCCTGCTGTGAATGACGCGGTGCGGACCCATTGGCGGCAGATGGCCGAGGCCCATGGCGCCATCGCGCTTTGGCAGATCTTGACTGAGCGCGACCCCGTCATGGCATTTCGCCTCGATCCCAATGACGGCCAGCGCATAGTGCGCGCGCTCGAAGTGATTGACAGTAGCGGGTGTTCTCTAGCCGATTGGCAAGGCCAGCCCGGCACGCCGGTCATTGACGCAGCCGTCACCGAGAAGCTCCTCTTGATGCCAGATCGTGAAACTCTGCACGCCCGCGCCGATGCGCGCTTTGACGCCATGATGCGGACTGGCGCTCTAGAGGAAGCACGGGCGCTGGCAACGCTTGGCCTCGACCCAACACTGCCAGCCTACCGCGCCTTAGGCGTTGCCCCCCTCATTGCTGCGGCGCGGGATGAAATCGCAATCGACGTAGCGGTGCAACGTTCAAAAGCTGAAACGCGGCAATACATTAAACGGCAAATGACGTGGGCTAAAAGTAATATGATGTCGTGGAAGTGCACATCATAGTAATAAAACTAAATAATTAGGTATTATTTCTTGGTGTTTATTCAAAGTTAGCGTTGACCCGGCATCCTGGCGACATTAAATTTGGCATGGTTATGGCCGCAATTTGCGGCTTGTGAGCTGAGCTCTGGGAGGGTGATGAGATGGCGCGGACAATGACCGGCGCGGAGATGGTGGTTACGGCTCTCGCCGATCAAGGCGTCGAGCTGATTTTTGGCTATCCGGGCGGCGCGGTCTTGCCGATCTACGATGAGCTTTTCCAGCAGGAAAAAGTCCGCCACATCCTTGTCCGTCAGGAAGGCGGCGCGGTGC
>JAYTQI010000213.1:0-1955 GCA_043746825.1 Hyphomicrobium sp.
TGGCAGCCTTGGGCATCGGCTTGGCCTATTCCTTCGCTTCGCGCCATATCGCGTCAATTACAACGCCGCTTTCGGAGCTTGCAACGTCCTTTGCTGACATTGGCAGCCGCACAGACTTGTCGCATCGCATCTCCAAAAAGACCAATGACGAAGTCGGTGTTTTGGTCGACGCCTTTAATGACATGTTTGACCGGATCGCCGAACGCGACGGCATTTTGGAAGATCATCGAAAAAATCTTCAGAAAACCATTGAGGACCGGACAATCGATCTGGTTCAGGCAAAGGACGAGGCGGAACGCGCCAATGCGGCCAAATCCGAGTTTCTTGCGACCGTCGGACATGAAATTCGTACGCCAATGAATGGCATGATGGTAATGGCCGAAATGCTCGCCGCCGCCCCGCTGTCGGCGCGGCACCTGCGCTATGCCGAAATCATCAACCGGTCCGGGCGGAACCTGTTGATTATTATCAATGACATTCTCGACCTGTCAAAAATTGAGGCCGGCAAGCTTGATCTGGAATCCGCGCCTTTCTCGATTGACGCATTGGTTGAGGACGTTGTCGGGCTGTTCTCCGAGCGCGCGAGAGAGAAGAACATCACTTTGTCCTATGTCATTGATCCAGCCGTTCCGCTCACAGTCGCAGGCGATGTGACGCGTCTCAATCAAGTCATCACCAATCTGGTCAACAACGCGTTGAAGTTCACCGAGACTGGCGGAGTGCTGCTCCGCGTTGAAGCAAGCGGCAATTCCGATGAGACGAGGGCCTGCCTGCGCTTTACAGTGACCGACACAGGGATCGGGATTGCCAGCGACAAGCTGGACCGCATATTTGAGAGGTTCGGCCAAGGCGACCAGTCAATTACGAGACGCTTCGGCGGGACCGGTCTTGGCCTCGCCATCTCAAAGCGCCTTGTTGAGGCAATGGGCGGCGCTATTCACGTTGAGAGCGAGTTGGGCAAGGGGTCCGCCTTTATCGTCAGCCTCGAGATGGACGTTTGCCAGCGCGCCAATATGAGCGGCATACTGGCTGGGCGGCGCTTTGCCCTCTCAATTGGCGATCCCGTTCGCCAGAGCAGCCTGGAGATCGCATTGAAAGGGCTGGGGGCGAGCATTGTCCCTCAGGCGCAGCTTCGGAAGCCTCGGCCCGGAAATGTTTCTCCCGATGCCTTCATATCGGAAGACGGATGGGCGCTGCCGGAAGCGATTTTGCGGTCTGCCCCGCACTTTCGGCTGGTGCCGCGCATCGGCGCCATTCGCGGCGCCAACACGCTGAACGAGGCGGCGCTTGAGTTCGTCATTCCCGCGCAACGCTCCGATTTCGTGAAACTGGCACATGCGCTCGCCACCGCAGACTTCAGCGCATTTTCCGGCGCTAATGCCGCAATTGACATGCCACAGAGCCTGCCAGAGTTTCGCGGCTTGCGCGCGCTTGTCGTGGACGACAATGCTGTCAATAGGGAAGTGCTTCAGGAAGCGCTCTATCAGATGGGCGCGTCGATCGCCTTTGCCGTCAATGGCGAAGAGGCGCTTGAACAGCTGCGCAAGAGCGCCTTTGATATCGTTTTCATGGATTGTTCGATGCCTGTCATGGACGGGTTCGCCGCCACGCGCCAATGGCGCAAGGAGGAGACTGGCGCACGCGTGCCAATCGTCGCGCTCACCGCTTTTTCAGAGGGCAATTCCCCCGATGACTGGCGCGGCGCGGGCATGGATCTTTTCCTTAGCAAGCCCTTCACCATTCCATCGGTTGCCAAGGCAATCATTGAGCTCGCGCCTGAGAAATATTCGGGCAACACGGCCGCCGATGACAAGCTTGGCAATGATCCCTTCCTGCTCGCGGCCAAAGCCCGCAGCGTCCCGCTGCTTGACCCGCAGACGATGGCGATGATTGACAGCCTTTCGGCCAAAAGCGGTTCGGCAATTGTCGAGCGTGTCTTCGGGCTGTTTCTCACA
>JAYTQI010000214.1:0-10019 GCA_043746825.1 Hyphomicrobium sp.
GGTTGAGACAGCCAGCGTCAATCCAGAACGCTACCGCGTCCGCAGTGAATTACGCGAATATCTCTCGACCGTCTGCGACAAGCATATCCGGACTGATCCCACGGCGAAGGATAAAGCGCAGCTCACCAAGATCATTGGTGCGGCCTTGGAGCCATTCCAACGCGAGCATGCGGACCTTGTGCTGCACACGCTAGAGCCCATCCGCGAGACGGAAGGCTTTACGTCGATGGTCACGTTGTCCGAAATCACGGACCCTTATGACACGCGCGTCGTTCGCCGAGTCTTGAATGCCGGTTCAACGGTTGGCGCTGTCGCACCTGATAAGCAGGTCGATGACCGCTATTGCATCCGCCCCAGCCTTTACGAAACGTTGCTCAACATCCGCGCGACCGCGCCCGAGTCGGCAAACTACGAGTTCGAACGCCGCCGCTTCTTTGGTAACCAAGCGGGCCCAGCCATTGATGGCGGCGCATTGCGGGAGCAGCGGCCAGAAATTGCTGCGCAGCAGCGTGCTAGCGAACTGCCTCGGCCCAACCAAGCACTGCCCAGGCAATTGCCGCTGACGCCCGCTGAACAAGAAGAGCTGGCGCAGTCGTATCGCGAACAATTGCTGTCGGCTCTTGGATTGAATGGTGAGACTGTCGATAAGCGCCTTGCCTCACCTGGCGCGGAAAACGCCACGCTCGAAGCCTGGAAGGCCCTCAACGCTCACGGCAAAAAGAACGAGCGGCTTGGCATCTTGCTTAGGGGCTTCCAGGACGAGCAAGAAGCGCGGCTTGGCAAAGTCTATTCCGATCTACTCGCCGAAATCGATGGCGATGAGCGCAAACGCGCTGTTCTCGGCGCGGTCGATGATAAGATCCGTGACGACGTTGTTTATTACATGCTGTTTCCGGAAATGCATCTTGTAGATCATCTGATCGAAGACATAGAGCGCGCCGCCCAATCGGACGATGGCCTGCAATCGGGCGAGCAGCAGCTCAAAGACCAGCTGACCTACGTCCGCGAAGGCCTTGGCAAATTGAACCTCGCCAACGCCAGCTCGTGGGAGGAAATCCGCCAGCGCCTCGCCATGAAGCACAACCGGGATTTCCCGGGCTTCCTCAACAGGCCGGCGCCGCGGAATGGCGGAGATGATGACCTGGGCGGCGCGTAAGGCTCAAATACATCACGCGAAAACATTACAATTGCATAGCTGAGAACAACACTGTGGTGCCATAATTGTTCTAACTTCCGCCAAGAGTTCAGCCTTGTTTCGCCAAGAGACGGTGTTAATGGTGTGACACTGTAAATCCCTGGTTGGGAGACGTTGGCCATGAATGTATCGCGTTACTTTGGTATTCCTCTGCTCGCCGCAGTCTCGCTTGCCGTCAGTCTCGCTTTGCTGCCGCTTGAGCCCGCTGGCGCCAACCATGTCCAGACCGGGCCGGCCGCGAGCCTCGCCGGACCCGCGTAATCCACGCCTGCAAAAGTTTCCTCGTTAGTTGACCTGGAGCCGGATGCTTGTTGAGCATTCCGGCTCGCTCTGTTTGAGATCAGAGCTTGAATGCCACTACCCTCTGGCGCTGCTCGCCAAGCCCTTCGATCTTCAAAGTCATCACATCGCCCGCTTGTAAATATTCTGGTGGTGTCTTGGCTGAGCCCACACCGGGCGGCGTGCCGGTGGTGATGATGTCACCTGGCTCTAAGACCATAAACTGCGTGACGTAGGCCAAGAGTTCCGGGATCTTGAAAATCATCGTTGATGTTGAGCCAGTTTGCTTATTGGCGCCGTTGACATCGAGAGTCATGCTTAGATTTTGCGGATCGTTGAGTTCGTCCGCAGTCACCAGCCACGGGCCCAACGGCCCAAATGTTTCCGCCGACTTGCCTTTGACCCATTGGCCGTTGCGCTTGGTTTGAAAGCGGCGTTCCGAGACATCATTGCAGATCGTATAACCGGCGATGTACTTGGTTGCGTCCTTGACATCGACATAGCGGGCCCGAGTGCCGATGACGAAGGCGATCTCGCACTCCCAATCCATGTGACGCGAGTCTCGCGGATACATGACGTCATCGTAGGGCCCCGAAATCGCAGATGCCGCCTTGTTGAACAGGATGGGCTCAGCTGGGATTTCCTGGCCCGTCTCCTTAGCGTGATCGGCGTAGTTGAGACCGATGGCAATGAAGGTGCGGGTGCCGGCGACCGGGGCACCCAAGCGCGCGCCATCTGCCGCGAGCGGCAGTGAGGCTGTGTCAATCTTTGCGAGTTTGCCGAGCGAGGCCGGGCTCAAAAACGCGCCGGCAAAGTCGGGAACATGATTGGAGAGGTCGCGAATTTTACCCTGCGGGTCAACGATGCCAGGCTTTTCCGCACCAACAGCGCCAAATCGAACGAGTTTCATGTCATATCCTAGCGTGATGACTGCCGGGCCAAGGGCGTATTCCGCATGGCGTCACCGGTCAAGGGGCGCTGGAAAAACGCAATTAACTGACTGGTTTGCAGCCGAGGACGATCTCAGGCTGTGGAGCAACAAGCGGCGTCGTCAACTTCATGGCCATCCCGGCCCGCGCGCCATAGGTTTCATGCATGGCGGAAAGCAGAATGTTCGCGACACTCTCCAAGTCCGGCGGATCACCGAGCGCAATCTCCTGAGAAAAATTGGCAACTTCATTTCCAGGAGGATCTTGAAAGCCTAATGCATGCAGCCTCTCAATGGCCTCCCGGGATAACGTCAAGTTATGAGGTTGTCCGGCTGATGGACCAAATCGGCCGGACGATGCCTCGCAAAGCAGTTTGCTGTCATATTCATGATAAATGCATTGTACAAACCGCTGCGGGCTATTCTGCAAAGCCAAAATTACATAGCGGTTTTCTGGAGCCGCACGGCTCCCGTGCTCTCGAATAGCTTTTAAGTGTTCGATGACCATGCAATGATAAGTGGCTATGAATTGCTCAAGAAGCACGTTCCTCTGTTCCGCCGCCCACAGTGATGTACAAAAAGCTGGTAGCACCGCGACTGCGATGGCAATGTTTCGATACCCTGGAAAGCCTTTAAAACGCATTTGCGTGGCTATCGGCCCGAAAGATTTGGCGGAGGGAGTGGGATTCGAACCCACGAGACCCTTACGAGCCTACACGCGTTCCAGGCGAGCGCCTTCAACCACTCGGCCATCCCTCCGCAGAATGCCTGGAACAAGCGGCGCACTATACTGATAGACAGCGGGCATGCAACTCAGGCTTTAGGGCTTTGACGTTAAAGTTCAAAAGGTCTCAAAGCTGCCCTCTTCAGGCTGCAACGGGATAGCTTATGACGAGCCAACGGCTGTTGAAGGTTCTGGCGTTTCTGTCGCTCGTTGCGACGATAGCAGCCGTCGTGCTGTGGCGGCAAACAGGCATTGCAGCGGATCCCTGGCTCATTCAATTTTCAATCGGGACGTTCGCCGCCGCGCTGCTGGTGGGCCTGATTGGTGATGAGACCCGGCCACGGGTCATGTTGCGCTTTCTGGCCGCCCTTTTTGCTCTTGTTGCCGTCATTGCTTTTGCAGCTGACTTTTCTCACTTTGGAGCTTCCAAGCCGGGCTTTGCTGCGACATCATTGATGGCCCGCTTGAACGAAATGGCGCCGTCACTTCTGGCTGCCGCAAAGGGTGCCGTCATGCGATCGGCCCCCATGCTGTGGGAGCCCGTCCTGACAACACTTCTGGGGCTGCCAACGTTCCTCATCTTTGGCGCGCTTGCCGCCTTGATGGGCTTTGCCGGGCGGCCGCGCCGGGAAATCCGCATCTTCGTCAATTAACGCTCGCGGCGTTCGCAAATATCCTGGCTTGCCAAGTCTTCATGTTCGGGCCTGTAATGGCGCGCGCAGCTTATGCGTATTTGGGGCATACTCGGCTGAGATGCCTGAATGAGGAGTTCCATCATGTTTTTGTCACGGCGCAAGCCCGCTATGCCAACCGCTGAGTCCGCCTTAAAGGGCCGTTCTGAGCCAGTAAAAACGGCGGACGAGCATTACATATTGAGCCGTCCCATAACCGGCCCGTATCCTCATGGCTTGGAGCAAGCGGTGTTTGCCTTGGGATGCTTCTGGGGTGCGGAGCGCCTGTTCTGGCAACTCGGACCAGGCATCTGGACCACGGCTGTTGGCTATGCTGGCGGGTTCACCAAAAACGCAACTTACGAAGAAGTTTGCAGCGGCCACACCGGGCACACCGAAGTTGTGCTGGTGGTCTTTGATCCCACTAAAATCAGCTACGACACCTTGCTCAAAACGTTTTGGGAGAGCCACGACCCGACACAGGGCAACCGCCAGGGCAACGACGTTGGCACCCAGTATCGCAGCGCTATCTACACGTATTCAGATGCCCAGCTCGCGGCGGCCGAAGCCTCGCGTAAGATGTATGACGCGGCGCTGAAGTCGCAGGGCTTTGAGCCCATCACATCTGAGATTAAACCGGCGCCACCGTTCTATTTCGCTGAAGCCTATCACCAGCAATATCTCGCCAAGAACCCAAGCGGGTATTGTGGCATTGGCGGGACCGGCGTGTCGTGCCCGCGGCCTGCAGGCCAGCAAGCCGCTGCGGAATAGCGTTATTTGTGGGCATGGCGGATGGCGCGCGGCCGCAGCACGAGACGGTTGCGTGCCGCAGCCAATGCTGCAGCGGCTTTAGAAGCGGGTGGGCGCAGATCAGCTGGTGCTGCAATCCCATCTGGCCCACTCTCCAGAACGGCGCGGCACTCCGTTGGCAGCTGCGCCATTGTGACGGGCTGAGGTGGCGGAGATGGCTTTGCGCCGGGTACAGGCGGCCTTTCCGGAGCGGCTAGGCGAGCCAGCCACTCGTCAACTTCTTTGCCGCAGCCGTCATCGCCAGGCGGGGGGCTTTGTGGTTTGCAACCGGACGATCCTGGCGGGCAGGAAATGCGAATGTGGAAATGATAGTAGTGGCCTTGGATCGGCCGGACCTTGGTCAACCATCTGCGGTCACCATCGGCGGCTTTGCACAGCGCCTTCTTAATTGCAGGATGGACAAGCACACGCTCGACTTCTGGATAAGATGCGGCGCGCTTAATCAGCTTGACGTGGCCGGCGGTGAAAATTTTGGGGTCGATGGCGAGATCGGTTTTGTCGAGCATTGAGGTGGCGGCGATGTCTTCACGCTCACGGTTTGATAGCCGCCGGTTTGGCATTGGCGTCAGCCAGACGTCAGCATCAAGCCCGACCTGATGACTGGCGTGGCCGGTGAGCATGGGCCCTCCACGCGGCTGCGAAATATCGCCGACCAAAAGACCTGGCCAGCCATCGCTCTTTTGCGCGTCGGTTGCCAGTTTTTCGACGAGCGCAATCAGTCTCGGGTGTCCCCAATTGCGATTGCGGGATAAGCGCATGGCCTGCCACGCCGGGCCATCAACGGGGAGGGCCACTGCGCCCGCGATACAGCCGCGCGCGTAAGACCCAATGGAGCGGGTGGCGAGCGGTGACGGCGATTTAACCGCTCCAAATAATTTCTTAGCGGCGATGCCAACCGGCTGTCCGAGGTGCGATTGATCGTCGTAACCGGCCTCCAAACCTTCATTCAGCGGGGCTTGCGGAATAACGGGCGCAAACGAAGCAACGACAGGTGGAATGGCAAGAGCAGCCATAACGGCTGGGGCGATGGCCTCAACTGCAATCGGCATGTCAGCTTCGTTGTCTGGAGCGGACGCCATATCGCTGCCAGTGGGGGCAGGCCCATTGGCAGAGGCGTTGGGAGCAGAGCCGCCAACAGGCACCAAGGCAACCGATTGCGCGTTCGGGGTGGCGTTGCTGCCGGCCTTAGAGAACGACAAGTCACGTCCCCCCGGCACATAATCTGGCAAATTTTGCTCGTCAGGAGCAGGCTTTACGACTTTTTGCGCCAGCATGGGTGCAATGAGGCGGGTGGCGAGCGGTACAACTTCTTCTGGCCGGGCAGCGACGCCACCAGCCAGGACAAGGCCCAAAATCAATAAGACGCGCCGGATCCGCATGGCGGTTCCCCGTTTTGCCAAATCAAATCATATCCTATCTTAGTCTCAGGCCAAATTGCGGCTGTAAAGCTCTCATTGATCCAGGGTGCGACCGTGGCGTTAGCCTCCGGGTGAGCCAAGCTCATGCTATGAGGATCGCAAAGCGAGACAGGACGTCCTTCTCGTGCTGGACTTATTTGAGACAGCGGACCGTATTTAACCCTTTGTAAGATCAATAACAAACATGTTTTCGACACTAGAATCTGGCCCTGAATCGGCGCCGACGAGATTGCTGTTAGCCCACGGTGCTGGCGCGGCCATGACCAGTTCCTTCCTCGAACAAATCACGGCGCTGATAGCTGAGCGCGGCATCGCGGTGACACGATTTGAATTTTCGTACATGGCGGGCCGGCGTTCAGGTGGGCCTAAACGACCGCCTCCGAAGGCTGAAGGGCTGATGCCGGAATACCAAGCCGCCCTCGCTGACGTCAGAGCCCGCGCACCTAAAGGCCAGAAGCTGTTCATTGGCGGCAAATCTCTGGGTGGGCGCGTGGCCAGCATGATTGCGAATGATGCTTTTGGACGGACTGAGATCGCTGGGCTTGTCTGCCTCGGATACCCATTCCATGCCCCAGCGCAGGTGGACAAAATGCGCACCGCGCATCTGGAAAAGTTCAGTTGTCCCGCGCTCATCGTCCAGGGCGACCGGGATCCATTTGGCAACCGCGCGGAAATCGAGCCCTTGAAGCTCTCACCCCAAATCCAATTCCATTGGATTGGCGATGGTGACCATGATTTTGGGCCACGCGGGGCGTCGGGCTTCACCCGCAAGGGCAATCTCGCCGCCGCTGCGGATGCTGTTGCGGCATTCATGGCTTCGTCTGCGGCGTCACGTTGACGGACGGCAGGTGCTTACCTAGGGTGCCTATAACGCCTCGCGCTTGGGCTGCAAGACGCCCGCTTTCCTCCACCCTATTGAAGTTTTGAGATGACCTCCAAAGCCACTGACCCTGCCCTATTTGCTGCCACCGCGGACAGCAAGGCCTGGCCCTTCGAGGAGGCCCGGCGGCTGATCCAGCGCCTTGACCGGTTGCCGGGCGGGAAAGACAAGACCGTCATTTTTGAAACCGGCTACGGCCCGTCAGGTCTTCCCCATATCGGCACTTTTGGCGAGGTCGCACGCACCAGCATGGTCCGCCACGCTTTTGAAGTCTTGACCGAGGGCAAGCGCAAAACTCGCCTTATCTGCTTCTCCGACGACATGGATGGCCTGCGCAAAGTGCCCGACAACGTGCCCAATAAGGAACTGTTGCGCGCTTATCTCGACAAGCCGCTGAGCAGCGTGCCCGACCCGTTCAGTAACGAATATCCGAGCTTCGCCCATCACAACAACGCACGGCTGCGCAAATTTCTTGATCAGTTTGGCTTTGAGTACGAATTCCTGTCCGCGACCGAGCGCTACAAGAGCGGCGACATGGACGCGACACTGCTGAAGATGCTCGAAGTCTACGACAAGGTGATGGAGATTATTCTTCCCACCCTTGGACCAGACCGCCAAGCGACCTATTCGCCATTTCTGCCGGTTTCGCCAACCTCGGGCAAAGTGCTGCAGGTGCCGATGATCGAGCGTGACCCGAAGAAGGGCACGATTGTTTATGTCGATCCCGATACTGGGAAGAAGGTCGAGACACCCGTCACGGGCGGCCACGTCAAATGCCAATGGAAGGCTGACTGGGCGATGCGCTGGACGGCGCTTGGCGTTGATTATGAAATGGCTGGCAAGGACCTGATCGATAGCGTCACGTTGTCATCGAAAATCTGCCGCGCCCTTGGTGGCACGCCGCCCGAAGGTTTCAATTACGAGCTGTTCCTGGATGAGAAGGGCCAGAAAATATCCAAATCCAAAGGCAATGGCCTGACGATTGAGGAGTGGCTGACATACGCCTCGCCTGAGAGCCTATCGCTATATATGTTTCAAAAGCCGAAGTCCGCGAAGCGGTTATACTTCGACGTCATTCCGCGCGCGGTTGACGAATACCTGCAATTCATCTCGGGCTATCCCACGCAAGATGCCAAGCAAAAGCTCGACAACCCCGTCTGGCATGTACACACCGGCCACCCGCCGTCAGCCGAATTGCCTATTACTTTTGCGCTGCTCTTAAATTTGGTCTCGGCATCGAACGCTGACGACAAAAGCGTGTTGTGGGGCTTCATCCGCCGCATTGCACCAGGCACCACACCAGCAAAGTTACCATTGCTCGATCAACTCGCGGGCTATGCGGTCAGCTATTACAATGACTTCGTGAAGCCGGATAAAAAGTTCCGGTCGGCAACGGCTGAGGAGCGCGCCGCGCTCGAAGCTCTGGATACGGGGCTGGCTGCCATTAACCCCAGCGCCAGTGCGGAAGAGCTCCAGACCCTCGTGTTTGAAGCGGGAAAATCTAACGGCTTTCCTAAGGAAAATCTGCGCGCATGGTTCCAGGCGATCTACGAGATCTTGCTGGGTTCAAGCCAGGGTCCGCGTTTTGGCTCGTTCATCGCGCTCTATGGCATTCCTGAAACGCGGGCGTTGATTGCCAAGGGGCTATCTGGGGCGCTGGTTAAAGCTTAGCGCTCGATACTCGCAGAACGCTACTAGCCATCACGAAATAATGCGCCGGGTTTTATCATCGGGCTGGGATGGGGTCTGTAGCTGCGCCACACGCGTCGCTGACCTCCCCTGCAACAGATCTATGCGCCAGATTTTTTGGATGAGAGCCAATAGGCGCTCTTCGCGCGCTTCAATATCAAATCGGCGCCATTCTTCTGCGCTTAGGATATCGCGTGTAATCGCCTGCAAGGGGATCTTGGGATCGGGCTGCGCGTAAATCTCTTTCTTGATGGTGAACGCTGCGTTGCGCGCTTTATCGTTTTGTTTTTGAGTAATCAAGACGAGATTGCCGAGGCTTATGGTGCAGGCGTTGCGATCCTCGGCAACATTATGCCAGCGGCGCCACTCGCTGGTGGCGGCAGGGTTCTGGGGCAAGACGTGCTCGATCGTATACCACTCTGGATTAACGTCCGATACCTCACCATCGATCTCGTCGCTCAATCTTAGAAGCAACAGTTTGCAAACTTTGGGGTTGCGGTCATGCAGGCTCTTGAGATGGAAGGCGATATTGCGAACTTCATCGCGCGAGAATTGAAAAACGGCGTGATCTTGCGGTAATGCACCTTCTGCACGCAAAGCATCCGCTACGTTTGCAAATCTGCGCACACGTTTTCCCGTGCCGAGGCAGAGCAGCCGCAACAAATGGGCGAGGCGGTCAATCTGGATGAGGTGGCGGGTTGCGCCCTCGATGTCGTCTTGCCAATCCTTGAGTGCGAGAATCGTAGCTGGCGCCCAGTCGCCATCCGGCAACCTGTTGAGATAGGTTAGATAGCGGGCAAGCTCGGGCGGCAATGATACGTTTTTGCGCCGGATCAGGGCGTAAGAACCAGACAACGGCACCAAGACTTTGTTCAGAAAATTCTCAGCGCCGCCCTGTTCTTTGACCACACCTCTGACGCCCGAGACAATTTGTGGCCGGGTTTGTCCGTAAATCGTGCGAATGTGAGAGAAAAAGTTCTCGAAGTCGTCGCCGAGCCTATTGCTGGTTTGATCCCACGTCTCGGCGGCCCATTTTACCTTATCTTGAGGGACACGGCTCAACACGTCCGCTTTGAGGATGTCATTGACCTCAAGCTTTTTGCCACGCTCGTTCAACCTGACGAAAGACTGGTAAGCACCGTCGATATCGTGGCTGACGTTTACTGAGAGGTAACAACTATCAGCAACATATTCAAAAAGTTTGCCTCTATCGGCTTCGGAATACGCCCGCATCTCTTCGTGCAGATGCTGCCTTACAGCCGTCAGCGCTGACTGAAAATCCGGGCTGCCATCTTCTAGTGGCGTCTCCAGCGTACTGCCAGGAGGCAAGACATATCTCTCAAAGTACGCCCTGTCGCGTATGGCAAGATGGAGGCGGTAACGTTCTTTCGGGAAAAACCGCGAACCTTGCTTGGCCGTTATCAT
>JAYTQI010000215.1:0-10004 GCA_043746825.1 Hyphomicrobium sp.
GTGCTTCTTGCGCTGGTGGCTTTGGCTGTGCCGTCTGGATTTGCAGCGGATGAAGATCAGGGCGCTAGTTTCTTAACGCCGTTCCCAGAGGGCGATGTCTATCAGCTGACCGTGGTTGGCGACAGTTTCGCCTCCGGACTGCTGACGGGGCTTCTCGAAGCACTGGGCAGTGACGCACGCCTCAATATCCAGAAGAAGCCCCGGCCTGTTGAGGGGGTGATGAGCGGCGACTTTGAAGCCAAAATGCGTGAGCTCGATGAAGCAGCTGCCCGCGAGCCGATGAATATCGGGATCGTCATGGTGGGCGAGGACGACCGCGTGCCTTTAAAAGGCACAACGAGCAAAAAACTGGTCGCCATCGGGAGTGCTGAATGGAAGGCGGAATATACGCGGCGGATTGATCGTTTGATGAAGGCGGTCAAGCATAAGAGCGTATCAGTTTACTGGGTTAGCTTGCCGAATTTGGCCCGCAACGACGCCAATGAGCAGGCGCAGATAATGAACGAGATCATCCGCGAGCGCGCCTACCTCAACGGGTTCAAGTACATTGACGCTTTCACAGGCTTTGCCGATGAGACCGGCGCTTATTCGGCCTATGGCCCTGATTTGGCGGGCAAGATCCGGGTGTTGCGGGATGGCGACGGCGTTCATTTCACGGAAGCCGGAAACCGCAAACTTGCGCATTTTGTTGAAAAAGAATTGCGCCGTGATTTGACCCAGGCCAAGGGCGAACGATCTGTCCCGCTCATGGGCTCGGATGCCGATCAAGCCAAAATAAATCCGGAGAAAGCGGCAGCCGCAGCAACGCTGGCAGTTGCCAATGCTGGGGCGCCAGCAACCGCAAATGGCGCAGCACCAGCGACGCCCGGTGTCAAGATCATCCGCGCTGAAGGCCCGCCCGGCGCGCCGCCAAGCGCGGACCCATCAGGTGATCAAAAAGCCGACAGCGGTAAAGTAACTTTCAAGGTGCCGGGCACGGGTGGGCGCGATGAGACGGCGATCGTCGAGATCTTGCGCCCAGCAATTCCGGCATCCGTTGTGGCGTTGATGGCCCGGCGCGAGGCCTCTGGCCAAGGTGGGGACTTGCTCGTCGATCAGATTCCCGGTGGATTGACGCTCATGAATTCGATCACGCCAGCTGGAAATAAAAATCGCGGCAAGCTGGCGCCGTCACAGGCACCGTATTTCCGGTTGCTGGTCAAAGGCGAGCGATTAAATCCAAAGCCGGGCCGGGCCGACGACACGAGCTGGCCGGTCAAGGGCGATGCAGCCAGCGAGTCACCGGACAAGACTGTCGCTGGGCCGCAGCCGAGGGGTTAACGGAAAACCACTTCCGCTGCCCGCCGTTTACAAATCACGAACGAATCTGCCCCATAATCAAGAGTAATCTTAAGAGTTTGGTCGCCAGGAACTGACGCGTGCAGGCGCTAACAAGGGCTGTTATCAAGCAGATCAGAGACGTCTATGGATGCGCTTCCCAACAATCTTGGCCGCCAATTTCGCCGCCGCTTAGAGTTGGAGGCGGGCATCGCGGTTGACGGCAGCAACCAAGGCTTTCGTCAGCTCCTTGAGCATTGCTCCGACGAAGCGATCTATGCCGCCCAAACATGCGCGGTGGTTCTCAGTCTTTGCAACAAGACTCAAGGCGACCGGCGGATCGTTTGTCCACCCGGCTTTGATCTCTATGAGCCCGGCGAGCTCTCGGCATTGTCAGCGCTGACGGCGGTCAGAAAACACGGATTATTTTCCGATCAGTTCGTCTCGGCTTATCGTGGCTTGCGGCACTACCTCGATGCCGGAAGGAGCCTGGTTCCAGCCCTTCTCAATCATGGTTCATCTGCAGGGTATCCAGATCAAAAAGATTTAGACGAGCTTGTCAGCGCCTTGGCGACGGCTGCAGTTTTCTGTGACCTTTTGCTCGGCGAGCTGGCATCGCTTCATGGCAACGTGCCGGACAAGACTGCCGCCAGCCAACTGATAGGCATCCGGAGTTGGCTCGATCGCGTGCGGTTTGGTGAGAATATTTGCATTCGCCGGCAAGTCATCGAGTTACCAGAAATTTTCTTGCGCCCGGAGCGCGCCGAGAGTCAGCGCGTTGTTGTCAATTTGGATGCGACTCTGATTTGCGGTGACATGATACGCGGCATCAATGTCCGGGATCTGTCTTTGGGCGGTTGCGCGATAGAAGGGGCTGTGCCGCTGTCACGCGGCGCCAAGGCCGAAGTGGCCCTGCCGTTTGGCCGCCGCTTGTTTGGTGAGGTGCGTTGGGCGGATGGCAAAGCTGCGGGCATCAAATTCTACGAGCGCATCAAGTCAGATGATCCGCTGTTTGCAGGCGGTGTGGCCGGCACGGACGCAGGGACGTATGCGAAACGTGAGGTAGCGGCACCCCTTAAGGCTGCGTCAGTCTGAGTTAGCGCGGAAGCGTGGTTGCCCCCATCAAGAATTTGTCGATAGCGGAAGCAGCTTGGCGGCCTTCGCGGATGGCCCACACCACCAAGCTTTGTCCGCGCCGGATATCACCCGCGCAGAATAACTTTGCTGAGCCTGCGAGCTTGTAGTCCTTGTCGGTTGCGTCAAGGCCTTTGAATCGGCCGCGCGCGACAACGGGCAAGCCCAACTCTCTGACGACATCGTTTTCAATCGGTCCTGAGAAGCCCATCGCAAACAGCACGAGGTCAGCGTCCAGCGTGCCTTCGGTGCCTTTGACTGGCTGCATGTTGGCGTTCACGCGGGTGTACTGGAGCTTTTTGACCTTCCCGCCTTCGCCTGCAAACCCGGTTGTCGAAATCGCGTATTCGACCTTCGCGCCCTCGGCTTGGCTTGAGGAAACGCGCAGCTTCATCGGCCAGTGCGGCCAGGACAGCGCCTTGTTCTCTTTGACCGGTGGCTCCGGCATGATTTCAAGTTGCGTGACGCTTTTGGCGCCTTGGCGGAACGAAGTGCCGATGCAATCGCTGCCAGTATCACCGCCACCGATGACGATGACATGCTTATCCTTGGCCGAGATTTCGAGCGCCTTCGGCTTCTGGGCTTCGCCCGCGACACGCTTGTTTTGTTGCGGCAAGAAATCCATAGCGTAGTGAATGCCATCGAGATCGCGGCCCGGCGATTTGGCGAAAAAGTCGAACGGGTTTTCCGAGCCCGTTGCGATCAGCACGGCATCGTGCTTGCCTTCGAGATATTTTGCCGACAAGTCCTGGCCAACGTGGACGCCGCAATGGAAGGTAACGCCCTCGGCTTCCATCTGTTTGACGCGCCGGGCAATGACATCTTTTTCCATCTTGAAGTCGGGGATGCCATAGACCAGCAAGCCACCGGGACGAGCGCTCTTTTCATAAACATGGACATCGTGGCCAGCGCGCGCCAGCTGTTGGGCGGCGGCGAGGCCAGCGGGGCCTGAGCCGATGATCGCGATCTTCTTGCCGGTTTTTGTGTCAGGTGGCTGGGGTTGAATCCAACCCTCTTTGAAGGCGCGTTCGGCAATCGCGTATTCGATGGTTTTGATCGTCACCGGCACATCGTCGATGTTCAACGTGCATGAGGCTTCACACGGCGCTGGGCAAATACGGCCCGTAATCTCGGGGAAATTGTTGGTTGAGTGCAGGTTGTCCGCCGCCTGCTTCCAGTCGCCGTGATAGACGAGGTCGTTCCAATCGGGGATCTGGTTATTGACCGGGCAGCCGTTGTGGCAATAGGGAATGCCGCAATCCATGCAGCGCGACGCCTGCTTTTTGACGTCGCTCTCAGGCAGCGGAATGACGAATTCATGCCAGTGTTTGACGCGCTCTTCCGCGGGCTTGTAAGCCCGGTCAGCGCGGTCGAGTTCCAGAAATCCCGTCGGCTTGCCCATTTTCGTTCCGTTGTGAGTGCAGCTCAGATGACCATTATTATCAGCTGGTTTGTCTTCCACATCGCGCATCTTGACACAATCGGAAGCAGCCTATAGATATACATTTAAATAATGTATATCATTGGAGATACTGATGCAAGTTTCCAAGTGGGGTAACAGTCTCGCCGTTCGTCTGCCTGCGAAGCTCGTCGAGGAACTAGGCCTCAAGGAAGGCGATGAGATCGAGGTGCGCGCTGCACGCAAAGAAGCGCTGGAGGTCGAGAAGCAGCCGAGCGTTGGTGAGCTGTTTGATCGCATAAGATCGCTGCGTGGATCTTTGCCGGCTGATTTCAAATTCAACCGGGACGAAGCCAACGAGCGGGGCCCCCGTGAAAAGGACTGACGTTTTTTTCGATACTAATATCGCGCTGTATTTAGCGGGGCCGGATATTGCTAAGGCAGACATCTCCGACAAGTTATTTCGTAGTGGAGGCGTCATAAGCGTGCAAGTGTTGAATGAATTCGTCAACGTTGCACGGCGCAAGTACAAAATAGAATGGCCAAAGATTTATCTGGCACTGACGGGGTTTCGAGCGGCTTGCAAAGTCGAGCCTCTGACAATTGATACGCACAATCTTGGTTTGGAATTGGTAAGGCGGTATCGCTTGCAAGTCTACGACGGTTTGATTGTCTCTGCCGCGCTGCTAGCTGGTTGCACGACGCTGTATTCCGAAGACATGCATAACGGCCTCGTTATCGAGGGGCTGACGATCAGGAATCCTTACGCGGGTGGGTCCTGAGGTGCTAGGAACGTCGCCATCGACCAAGCAAATTTTTTACTGCATTCCGTTGCGGCAATTACTTACGAATGTTTGGATCTCGGTTGAGGTCGTTGCTAGTTGCCAATAGAGGCCAGTCTCAAAAAATCCCATCAGGGCCAGTTTTGGAGATTTTAGGTTCAGAACCCCGCGCACGAGCTCCGAGGAACTCGCATCGTTGAATGGGGCACTATTGATCAGGTCGAAATGGCCGCGACTTATAAGTGTCATCGGAGGTAAATTGTATTCTCCATGCTTGTAACTTGAGGCGCCATCATCGACAAGAAGGGCAGTGTGCGTATCTATGCTGCCGGATCGTACGGTCGCAACCGGTAACTTTACTTGCGCAACTAGCCTAATATCTTTCAATTCTGAACATGTAAGGAAAAGCGAGCCTCTGGTGCCACGATCTGGAGTTCCCAGAGTTAGCCGGGAAATGATTTTGTAGGGAAGGACACTGGCGTCCTCAAGTTCCCGAATTTCGAGGATGTATTGCCGGATTTGATAACCAAACAACAACAATCCCAAAAAACAAATTGTTGCCAAACGCTTTCTCATTACCGAGTTGTACTCAACTCTTCGCTAGAGCCTTCCTTCGCCTTTGCCAATTCCGTCAGCGCGCGGCGGTACTCGGTTGGCATGACTTTTTTGAACTTGGGCAGGTAGCTTGCGAAGTCTTTCAAAATCTTCTGCGCCGTCTTGGAGTTGGTATAATGCGCATGCCGCGAGACTAACGCGTGCAGGCGCTCAGTGTCCTGATCGCGCATGTCGCCCATGACGCCGCTGAGTTTCCGCGTGACAGCGTCGCCGTTGGTTTTGGCGAGTTTGTCGATCAGCGCTTTGCCGGCAGTGAAGTCTTCGAGCTTGACCATCTCTTTATTGAGGCGCGATTCAAAGTCGCCTTTCTCATCCAGCACGTAGGCGATGCCGCCCGACATGCCAGCCGCGAAGTTGCGCCCAGTCGGCCCAAGCACCACGACAACGCCGCCGGTCATGTATTCGCAGCCGTGATCGCCGGTGCCTTCAACAACAGCGTAGGCACCGGAATTACGAACGGCAAAGCGCTCACCCGCGACACCGCGGAAATAGCACTCGCCCAAAATAGCGCCGTACAACACGGTGTTGCCGACGATGATGCTCTCTTCCGGCGTGATGCCGGATTTCGGATCAGGCCGCACGATCAGCTTGCCGCCAGACAATCCCTTGCCAACATAGTCGTTGCCTTCACCAACCAGATCGAGCGTGACGCCAGCCGCCGCCCAAGCGCCGAAGGCTTGCCCGGCAGTGCCTTTGAGCGTCAGCCAGATGGTGTCTTCTGCGAGGCCTGCGTGGCCATAACGCTTGGCGACTTCGCCGGATAGCATGGCACCTGTGGAACGGTTGACATTCTTGATGGCGAGTTCGGCCTTGACCGGCTTTTTGGCGTCGAGCGCGGGTTTGGCGATTTCGATCAGTTTGTTGTCCAAGACCTTGTCGAGGCCGTGGTCCTGACGTTCACAATTGTAGATAGCTGTGCCCTTTGGCATGGCCGGGCGGTGAAACAATTTTGAGAAATCGAGGCCGCGCGCTTTCCAATGTTCAATAGCGCGTTCTTTATCGAGGCACTCTGTGTGGCCGATCATCTCGTTGAAGGTCCGGAAGCCCATGGCGGCCATGATCTCGCGGACTTCTTCCGCGACGAAGAACAGATAGTTGATGACGTGCTCTGGCTTGCCTGTGAATTTTGCTCTCAAGGCAGGATCTTGTGTCGCGACGCCAACAGGGCAGGTATTGAGATGGCACTTGCGCATCATGATGCAGCCAGCTGCGATCAACGGCGCAGTCGCAAATCCAAATTCATCAGCGCCCAACAGCGCCCCGACAACAACGTCGCGCCCCGTGCGCAATCCGCCGTCAACTTGCACGGCAATGCGGCCGCGCAGGCTATTGAGCACCAGGGTCTGATGCGTTTCAGCTAAGCCGATTTCCCATGGGCTTCCGGCATGCTTGAGCGAGGTCAGGGGTGACGCGCCCGTGCCGCCTTCATAGCCCGAGATGGTAACGTGATCGGCGCGGGCTTTGGCGACACCCGCCGCAACAGTGCCGACGCCGACTTCCGAGACGAGCTTGACGGAGACATCTGCGCGCGGGTTGACGTTCTTCAAATCGAAAATCAGCTGAGCCAAGTCTTCAATCGAATAGATGTCATGGTGCGGCGGTGGCGAGATCAGACCGACACCCGGCGTCGAGTGGCGGACCTTGGCAATCGTGGCATCGACCTTATGACCAGGCAACTGGCCGCCTTCACCGGGCTTCGCGCCTTGCGCCATTTTGATCTGCATCATGTCGGAGTTGGCAAGGTATTCCGCTGTCACACCGAACCGTCCTGATGCCACCTGCTTGATGGCCGAGCGCATAGAATCACCATTGGCCATCGGCTTGTAGCGGTCGGATTCTTCGCCGCCTTCGCCGGTGTTGGACTTGCCACCTATCCGGTTCATGGCGATGGCGAGTGTGGTGTGGGCTTCGCGCGAGATCGAGCCGTAACTCATCGCGCCGGTTGAGAAACGCTTGACGATGGCGGCTGCAGGTTCGACGTCTGCAAGCGGTATAGGCTTGCGGCCCATGGCTTCGGCCATGCGAATGCGGAACATGCCGCGCATGGTCATTAGCTGTTCAGATTGATCGTCGATGGACTTGGAGAAATCGCGATATTTCTGCGGGACTTTGCCGCTCATCGCGTCTTTATTGTCGGTGGAGCGGACCGCGTGCTGGAGATCGGCAACCGTGCCTGGACGCCACATGTGGGCTTCGCCACGCACGCGGTAGGCGTATTCACCGCCAACGTCGAGGGCGTTTTCGAGCACCGGCACATCGCCGAAGGCAGCCTTGTGCCGTTCGACCGTTTCTCGCGCGACTTCACGCAGGCCAATGCCTTCAATCTGGGTGTGGGTACCTGTAAAATACTTGGCGACGAAGCTTGAGCGCAGGCCGATAGCGTCGAAAATCTGGGCGCCGCAATAGGACTGATAGGTCGAGATGCCCATCTTGGCCATGACCTTTAGCATGGCTTTACCAAGGGCTTTGATGAAGCGCTTTTTGACGTCATCCGCGCTGACATTTTCCCCAAGGCCAGGAAGCATGGTGTAGAGCGTCTCAAACGCGAGATAGGGGTTTATGGCCTCTGCGCCATAGCCGGCCAGCGTGCAGAACTGGTTGACCTCGTAGGCTTCGCCGGTTTCGATCACGAGGCCAACCGACGTGCGCAGGCCCTGCTTGATCAAATGATGATGGACTGCGGAGGTCGCTAGAAGCGACGGGATCGCAATCCGGTCAGGGCCAGTAGCACGGTCTGAAAGGATGATGATATTGTACTCGCCCGAACGCACGAATTCTTCCGCTTCCGCGCATACGCAATCCAACGCCGGGCCCATGCCGGCCTCGCCCTTGTCTGCCGGATAGGTGATATCGATGGTGATGGACGAGAAGTTGTTGTCCTTGACGGCGCCAATGCCACGGATGCGCTCAAGGTCTTCGTTGGTCAGGATCGGCTGATCGACTTCAAGGCGCTTCTCGTTCGACGTGCCTTCGAGGTCGAGAATATTCGGGCGCGGGCCGATGAACGAAACGAGGCTCATCACCAGCTCTTCGCGGATGCTATCGATCGGCGGGTTGGTCACCTGCGCGAAGTTTTGCTTGAAGTAGGTGTGCAGCAGCTTGGACTTGGACGAGAGCGCCGAGATTGGCGCATCATTGCCCATCGAGCCGACAGCCTCCATGCCGCTCTCGGCCATCGGCGTCATCAGGAATTTGAGACTCTCCTGAGTATAACCAAACGTTTGCTGCAGGTCCAATAGCGCGATGTTGCTTTTGGCAGCCGCTTTTTTCGGCGGCAGCGGTAAGTCGGCAACCTTGATCTGCGTGCTTTTGAGCCACGTCTCGTAGGGGTGACTGGCGGAAATCTCAGCCTTCAATTCATCATCAGAAATGATGCGGCCTTTTTCGAGGTCGATGAGCAACATTTTGCCCGGCTGCAAGCGCCACTTCTTGACGATGTTTTCCTCACCAACCGGCAGCACGCCGGATTCTGACGACATGATCACAATATCGTCTTTGGTGACGAGATAGCGGGCAGGCCTCAGGCCATTGCGGTCGAGCGTGGCGCCGATCTGGCGGCCGTCGGTGAAGGCCATCGCGGCCGGGCCGTCCCACGGTTCCATCAGGCAGGCGTGATATTCGTAGAAAGCGCGGCGCTTGCCATCCATCATCGGATTGCCTGCCCAGGCTTCGGGGATCAGCATCATGGCGGCGTGAGAGAGCGAATAACCACCCATGGTCAAAAATTCGAGCGCGTTATCGAAACAGGCGGTGTCGCTTTGGCCCTCATATGAGATCGGCCAAAGCTTTGAGATGTCGTTGCCAAACAGGGGCGAAGAAACGGATGCCTGCCGCGCTGCCATCCAGTTGACGTTGCCGCGCAACGTGTTGATCTCGCCATTGTGCGCGACCATGCGATACGGATGCGCCAGCTTCCAGGATGGGAAGGTGTTAGTCGAGAACCGCTGATGGACTAGCGCTAAGGCCGAGGTCAGCCGTGGGTCCGATAAGTCTTTGTAGTAAGCCTTGACCTGAAACGACAGAAACATGCCCTTGTAGACTAGCGTGCGGGTGGACAACGACACTGTGTAATGGCCGATGTCACGGCCCTTGTAGGCATCGTGAATGGCGTTCGAGACGACTTTGCGCACGAGATAGAGGCGGCGCTCAAAATCGTCTTGATCCTTGATGATTTTAGGACGGCCAACGAATACCTGACGGTGCACTGGCTCCGTGCCTTTGACCATCTCAGACAAGCAGCTGTTATCAACCGGCACTGAGCGCCAACCGAGCAGTTCAAGACCTTCGTTTTTCAGGCAGCGCGCCCATACGCGCTCGCAATGGGCGCGCAGGCGCTCATCCTGCGGCAAGAAAACATGTCCCACAGCGTAGCTGCCAGGCTTAGGGAGCACGAAACCGAGCTTGTTGCATTCGTCCGCGAGAAAGTCGTGCGGAATCTGAATGAGAATGCCAGCGCCATCGCCCGAGAGAGGATCGGCGCCAACGGCACCACGGTGCTCAAGGTTTTCAAGAACCTTGAGTGCGTCCGAAACTATCTTGTAAGACTTGCGGCCTTTCAGATCGGCGATAAAGCCAACGCCGCAGGCGTCGTGCTCTTTCGAGGGGTCATATAGCCCTTGTGCGATAGGCCGTCCTGAGGCGTCGAACATTTCGTCGTCAACGGGGGGCAGAATTCCTTCACTCATATCTCGTCCTCAGGGCCTCAATGGGCGTCGTCAGGTGTGCCGTTGATTTTGAACGTTGGCCGCCCTGCACCC
>JAYTQI010000216.1:0-1951 GCA_043746825.1 Hyphomicrobium sp.
GGGTGGCGCTGTTCGTCGCCGTCTTGGCTGTGGAGCACTGCGCCGGTATTGGCGTCCAAAATCATGGCGGCGTGCCGTCCGCCGCGCGCAGACACGGGGTCCGCTTGCGCAAACACGCCCTGAAGACTCGCCAAAACGAGCGCCAAAATTACAAAACGCCGCAACACTACGCCATTCCCTCTTGCCCTTGCCCGCAATGCGCGGCTTCCGGGTCCGTTTTTTTGTCTTAGCCGGATGTTCCGCTGTTGAAGCGACCCACCCGTTGCCAGCCCCTGCGCCAACCTCTGCACCCGGCAGCTAACCAGGAGTATTGGGCACATTTTGGGCGCAGATACGGCACACCCAAGGGTTTCCAGCACCTTGAACTGTACCCGCTGGGGGCTGACTTACGGTTAAGCAGCGTGGTAAAACTTAACCCAATGAGGGTCTCAAAATGGCGCATTTTGAGATGAAACGGGCGTTGTGCGGCGCAAGTCCGTTCCCATATGTGCGAGCGTTGCACAGGGAATGGTGCCGGGAATGTTGGATGGCATCCAGTCACGGCGCTGTACGTAGACGTAAGGCTGGCTGTGTGGTGGCGGCAACCCGGCGGAGGCATTTTTCGGGCGGCGATGGCGACCCTGGGATGGTGGTCACAAATTTGCTAGTTTGAACACCGCAGCGCTGACGATCGCGCTTCAAGATACAAGTGGAATTCTGGACCGGACATGACCTCTCACGTGCTTCACCACAGTTCGATCCAGATGCCCCAACCGGGCGACACCAAGTTGGCCGGAAAAGATGGTCCGCGCCGCCGCGATGGCGACGACGGCGGCAAGACCAGCGTGGTCACCAAGACACGGCCTAAAACCAAGAAGCCGAGCCTTTATAAAGTCCTACTGTTGAATGATGATTTTACGCCGATGGAGTTTGTGGTTTTGGTGCTGCAAAGGTTTTTCAACAAGGGACAGGAAGACGCGACTCGCATCATGCTGCATGTCCATCAGAAGGGCGTTGGCATTTGCGGGGTCTACACATACGAGGTCGCTGAGACCAAGGTGACGCAGGTTATGGATTTCTCACGGCAGAATGGCCATCCTCTACAGTGCACCATGGAGAAAGAGTAGGACTGCATTGACGTCTCTCTCGAAAAATCTTGAGGCTTCCCTGCACCGGGCGTTGGAATACGCCAATGTGCGGCGCCATGAATTTGCAACGCTAGAGCATCTTCTGCTGGCGCTGGTCGATGACCGCGATGCGGCAGCCGTGATGCGTGCCTGCTCGGTTGATCTCGATCAGCTGCGCAACCGCCTTGTCGAATATCTTGATACCGAGCTGACGCCGCTGGTCTCCAAAGCCACGCGCGACGCGCAACCGACCAATTCATTCCAGCGCGTCGTCCAGCGCGCCATCGTCCACGTACAAACGTCGGGTCGTGAAGAAGTGACGGGCGCCAACGTGCTTGTCGGCATATTCTCGGAACGTGAAAGCCACGCAGCCTACTTCCTCCAGGAACAGGAGATGTCGCGTTTTGATGCCGTTCAATACATCGCGCACGGGATCGCCAAGCGGCCCGGCATGTCGGAGCCCCGTGCTGTGAGGGGCGCTGAGGAAGACACAGGCGGCGAGGGCGATGAGAAAAAGCCCGGCGACGCGCTGTCGGCGTATTGCGTCAACTTAAATAAGAAGGCGCGCGACGGCAAAATCGATCCGCTGATCGGCCGTGAGCAGGAAGTTCTGCGCACCATCCAGGTGCTCTGCCGCCGCCAGAAAAACAATCCGCTGCTCGTGGGTGACCCCGGCGTCGGCAAGACGGCGATTGCCGAGGGTCTTGCGCGCAAGATCATCAATGGCGAAGTGCCCGAAGTTCTGAAAACGGCGACGATCTTCTCGCTCGACATGGGCTCGCTTCTCGCTGGCACGCGGTATCGCGGTGACTTCGAGGAGCGCCTCAAAGCCGTGATGAAAGAAA
>JAYTQI010000217.1:0-1951 GCA_043746825.1 Hyphomicrobium sp.
CAGGGCAAACGCATGAAGACAACGGCGCCGGTGGTGCCGCCGGGGTCTGTGACGGGCCGCTCACTTACCCTCGTGATTGCGATCATGTGCTTCCTGGCCTGTCTGACAGCGGGTGCTGTTTGGATGATCAAACAATCGTCTGACGCCTGGTTGCGTGATATCGCCAGCGAAGTCACCGTCCAGGTCGAGCCAAAAGACAAAGGCGATACCGAGAAGTCCGTCAAAGACGTTGTTGCTTTTCTCGAAAAGACGCCCGGCATCAAGGCCGTCAAACCGTTGAGCTTAGAGGACGCGACGGGCCTGCTTGAGCCGTGGCTTGGATCCTCGGATGCTTTGAAAGCGCTCCCCGTTCCCCGCCTGATCGCGATCGAGATCGACCGTAACGAACCGCCTGACCTTGAAGAAGTGAGCGCGGCCCTGACCAAACAGTTCAAAGGCGTGTCGCTTGACGATCACCGCCGCTGGCAACAACAGATCCGCGCCGTAACGCGCTCGTTTGCTCTGGGCGGCATTGCCATCCTCGCGCTCGTCGCCGCCGCCACGACCGCGATCATCGTCTCCGCCACCAAAAGTGCCATGGCCTCCAACCGCGATATTGTCGAGGTGCTGCATTTCGTCGGCGCGACCGACAAATTCATTTCGCGCGAATTTGAAAAACATTTCCTGCGCCTTGGCATCAAAGCCGGCATCGTCGGCGCCGTCCTCGCCATGCTGGTTTTTCTTGGCATGCCCGCCATCATGGAACTGCTCGGCGGCGGCAACATCAGCGCCGTTGAAATGCAACGCTTAATCGGGACGGGCGCTTTGGATGCCGCTGGCTATATTATTTTAGGCCTCGTCGTTGTGATCATCGCCGCCCTGTGCATGGTGACATCGCGCATGGGCGTATACCGGATACTGAATAGTCAACATTGAGATAGTCCTATAATATCATGTTTTATCAATAGCTTAATTTACCGCACTGGAGATTCCAGATTTGATATGACAGTGGTCACACCGGCGTCGAAATCGGTTAGTCTCATGACCAGATCAAGCTAGATTCGTTATCTCGAAACTGAGTTCAGAAAGCCGCACGGCCATGCAGTCCGTTTCTCGCGCTGTGATTTATATGGTTGCCCTGGCTGCAGCAGCGCTGGCCTTTGGTTTTGTGCTTTTCGCAACCACAATCATGCGCGATCACCAGGACGAAGCCACCAAGGCCGATGGCATTGTCGTGCTGACCGGCGGCGAGACGCGCATTCAAGCCGGCGCCAAACTCCTCTCTGAAGGCCGGGGCAAGCGGCTCCTCATCTCAGGCGTCAATCGCAAGGTTGGACCGGAAGAGATCAAGCACTTTGCAGGCCTGAAAAATGAGCTCTACGCCTGCTGTGTCGATCTTGGTTATGAAGCCCTCGATACTGTGGGCAACGCCGACGAGACCCGCACCTGGGCCAATTCCAAAGGCTACAAACGTCTGATCGTCGTAACGTCGAGCTATCACATGCCGCGCAGCCTCGCCGAGCTGGCACTCGCGATGCCCGACGTAACCTTGATCCCTTACACTGTAACGCCGAAAAACTTCCCCGACACGGGCTGGTGGCTGCACGTGGCGACAACACGGCTGTTGTTGTCGGAATACCTGAAGTATCTTCCCGCTGTCGCCCGCCTGCAAACCCAGCGCCTCATGGGCTGGCGCGACAATGGCTCAATCACCGCTGCATCTGCCAAAGGTGCCGGCGATTGAGACCTTCAACACCCCCACAAACTTGAGATAGCAATCGTGGTTGTACTTCGCTCGCTGATTTTTGCTGCAGCGTTCTATGCTACGACAGCGTTGTTTCTCATTCTTGGCATGTGGCTTTTGCTGGCGCCGCGCACCTGGGCCATGACTGGTCTCAAGCTGCACGGCAGCACCTGCGTCTGGCTGTTGAAGGCGATCTGCGGCACGGGCCTTGAGGTGCGCGGCCAGAAT
>JAYTQI010000218.1:0-9991 GCA_043746825.1 Hyphomicrobium sp.
GGTGCGGTCTGAGTTGCTTGACATTCTCGCCCGCGCCAAAGCCGCGCCGAATGTGCCCTGGAAGCCGTCAGAGCAAAGTTTTTATCTCCTTGTGTTCCCGCAAATGACCAACTGGCTGCCCGACGATGAAGCCAAACTATTGCGCTTTGAGTTTGAGCAAGAGTTAGAGCGGCTGATGGCGGCCTAAGAAGTTCGCCTGTCCGCGCTGCCACATACCATTGAGCCCATGAATTGGCTGCTTCAACCCTGGTATCGTCATGCCCGCAAAGGCGGGCAGCCATCCAAGCATCGATATGAATTCAAAATTCTCTTTGGATGGCTCCCAGCCTTCGCGGGGATGACGTCAATCGAAAACAACCACGATCAACGAACGGATATCACCCCCTCTTAAACCTCACATCCTTCTTATCAATAAACCCATAGAACGCATTGGAGCGTTCCGCGCCGTCTTTCTCGTAAGCCTCTTTGGCCTTCTGCAGTTTGTCGTCTTTAAAATTGATGCCGTGCCGGCTGAGATTATTCAGATCAAGCCCGTGAATGCGCGCCATGTTGAGGCCGAAGATTTTTTGTTTCACAACCGAATTGTCGCCGCCCAGCGGCTTGAACGCAAATGTCTCCGCCATCTCGTCGGGAATCTCGATGCGGCGCATGGCTTCAATCTGCCATTGCGGCGAGCCGTACCAAACAGAATCCGTGCCCCACACCACACGATCCTCGCCCAAGCCCTTGATCAGCGTGCCAAGCAGCGCCGCCGCGTGTTGGGGATGCGAGATCACGCAGTTGGCAAAGCAGCTGCCCAATTCCGCGTAAACGTTTTTAACATTGTACGTCTTCGGGATCTCGGCGAGGTCCGTCACCCAATCGATGCGGCCGGTCTTATTGAATTTGTCCAAGTGGGATTGCGGGTAATCGTTGAGCGGCTTCAGGCCTGAATGGAAAATTACGAAGTTGATGCCAGGCCAATCCTTCGCGGCCTTGCCGATATCATCGACCATGGCGTGCTTCCAGGCGTGAAAACTGTCGGCATAATCGTTCGGCAGCAGGCCCTTGTGAATGCAAAACGTCTTGATGCCGGATTTCATCATCCGCTCGTAGGCGGGATACATCAGTTTCTCGTCATCGAGGCGATACGGATAATCGCTGTTGGAAAGCGGATCACCGACGGTGTAGCCCTTCCAGCTGATCGGCTTATTCTCAGCGATGCAGCGGTCCATTTCTTCGAGCCACCCCGGCGCGCTTGGCCGCAAAATCGCCTGTGACCACATCCGGCGCGAACCGCACAGCTCATCCATCAAATCTTGCGCGCGCTTCATCTCAGGGTTGGAGAGGAAGACGTTGTCGGGATTATCGGCGGGCGCGCCAGACAGAATGCCGATCTTCGTGTCGCTGTCAAAATAGACTTCTTTCAGAAAATTCGCGAACTGAAGTTTTTCGAAATCGGTTGTCTTGTCTTTGTATTTGTCCGGCACCCACTGCTTCATGCCGTAGGCGCGCAAGCCCTTGAGGCCCTCGAAACTGAATCCCTCCCAGACGAAATGCAGCTGATCGTCGAAAATAAATTGATCCCGCAAAGCCAGCGCGCGTGCCTCGGCTTGTGCAACGTCGGCGGCTTCCGCACGGGTGGCGCCAAAGACGTTGCCGTAATATTTGTCCATGACAGAGAACGAGAGCGCGAAGCCAGCGGCTGAACGCAAGAATGCGCGCCTGGAGACGTTATTGGCTTTGCTGAGCGCGTCGGCCTCGCTCAGAATTTCAGCTTTAATCTTGCGCTGCGTGTCGTTCTCAGGGCTTGGATTGAACTCGCCATTTGAGAGCACTTGGGACGGCACGGGGAGCGTGACCCCGGGTTCATCGCGGTCTTGTAATCCCAATTTGTAATTCTCAGTTTTGATCCAAAGCGACATGACAACATCCTCACGTTGAGCGGGGAAGACGCAAAAGGTTCAAGATTATTGTATGTTTGAGAAGCCGGGACGCCGCAATTCCCCAATGGTATCGCGGGGCCACGTTTGCGCCAACAGCGCTTAAAAATTCTTCGTGAAAAGCTCCATCACGCTCATCGGCAAAAAACGCTGCATCGCGGCCGCCAGATACGTCGGCGCGGTGACGTAATACTTGCGCTGCGGACGCGATGACTCCAAGGCGTGGATCAATCGCTTGGTAACGGCCTCGGGTTCGAGCTTGAACGCATCCTTGCCGCCCTTTTCCATCGACGCCAGGCGGGCGAGATATTTCTTGGCGTGGGCTGAGTTCGCAATATCAATGTTGGCTTTGAAGCTCACTAAAGCATTCTCAACAAAGCGGCTGCGAATCGGCCCCGGCTCAATCAGCGAGACCTTGATGCCGCTATCGGCAAGCTCCATGCGCATGCTCGTAGTCAAGGCTTCAAGTGCAAATTTCGAGGCGCAATAGGCTCCGCGATACGGCGCGGCCACGAAACCCAGCACGGAAGAACATTGCACGATGCGGCCAGCGCCGCACTTACGCATCGCTGGGATGAGGCGGCGGGTGAGATCATGCGTGCCAATCAGATTGACTTCGATTTGTTGACGCAAAACATCCGCCGTCAAATCCTCGGCCGCGCCGGGCTGGCCATAGGCGGCATTACTGAACAGCGCGCCGAGCTTGTTATCCGTCATGGCCAGCGCTTTTGCCGCGCAATCGGCAATCGATTGCGGATCGCTCAGCTCAAGGAAAAGAACCTCAAGTCCCTCGTCCCGTTTCAATCTCTCAAGGTCGGCAAGTTTACGCGCTGTCGCGATCACCCGCCAACCGCGCTTTTTGAGAGCCCGCGCCGCATCCAAGCCGATGCCAGACGAACAGCCGGTGATCAGGATGGATTTTTGCATGTCTGGTGCTAGGCCATAACAACGTGCGGATGCGCTGCCGCTGCCTGGGCTTTTGGCTGGTAGATGTAACAGATCGATTGGGTGTTCCAAGAATTTGTATATTCAAACTGCTCGGTGCAATTAAATTGCGGCGAGCCGAAGAACCCGCGCGAGATCAGAATAATGCGTGCTGACGGCTTGCAACAGGTGCGTAACTTTTCGCCCAGCGCATCGATCAGGCTTGCGGGCATGCAGGTGGCGTGCACGAAGATAATGTCGGCGTTGCTCAGATCTTCTTTCAGCATATCTCCGTGCTTGGAGATCACCGGCCCGCGCGGCTTACTGAGCTTCGGACGGAACTCACGTTCATAGCGCCCGAGAATGCTGGCGGCAGTGGCGTGCAGTGTGGGGAGGAATTCGATGCCTGTGACACTGGTAAAAGGAAACAGCTGATCGGCCATCACCAGAACTTTGCCGGTGCCAGACCCCAGATCATAAAACGTTTCACCAGGCTGCGGCTTCACCGCTTGCATAATGCGCGCGAACGGCTGCAGTAGCATCTCGCCGTAGGTGAACGCTTGCTCGCCCTTGCGCCCGCCCGCCCGGTCGGCATGCGAGATGCTGTAGCCGTTGATGCCGTCATAGAGCTTGGAGAGTACGTCTTGAACTTCGGGTAAATTTGGCATTGGCATGTCCCTCCAGACCAGACCTCTCCCGAACACTATTCATAAGTTCCCTAATTTTTCTTAAGCACTCCTCAATTTCGCGCTCTGTGCAGCCGCCAACCCGCTTCACAGGCTGCCAGATATTTCTATACTGAGGCCATGACCCCATACCCGCGCCACGCCGCCCTCCTCCTCTCCCTTGTCAGTTCCGGCCTTGCGCTCGCGAGCCATCCGGCACGCGCCAATAGGCGTGACTGCCAGGCGCTGGAGCAGCGCTATCTCCAGATCAAGACGGCGGCGAGTTCGATTGAGCGCAATGCACTGCTGTTCTCGGCCGCCGGCAAAGAGTGCGAGGCGCTCGCCCGTCAACTCTTGGATGACGGGGCATCGCTTGAAGCCCGCGACCGCTCTGGCAACATGCCGCTCGCCATTGCCGCCAAGAATGGCCACGCCGGAGTTGTCTCGCTATTTCTTGAGCGCAAGGCGCCGGTCGATGCCCGCAATGTGGCAGCGTCAACCGCCCTCTTCATGGCCGTCGAGGAGGAGCGCGTCACGGCCGCCGAAATTCTGCTCAATGCCGGCGCCGATCCCAATATTGCAGGCCGCAGCGGCATCACGCCGGTTGGGGCTGCGGCCTACACCGGCAATAGCGCCTTGGTCGCCATGCTGCTGAACAAAGGTGCTGACCCCAAAGCCATCGATGCCACAGGGAAAACTGCCATCATCTATGCGGCGGGCCGGGCCTATACCGCCGTCGTCAAGCAGCTGCTGGACAAGGGCATCGACGTCAACGCGCGCTACGGCAGCGATTTGACAGCCTTGATGTGGGCGGCGGGACATTCCGAGGAAGCGGGCGCGGCGGACGTCAAGGAATCGCTCGAACTGCTGATAGCCAAAGGCGCGCATCTCAACGACCAAGATGATCGCGGCCGCACGGCCCTGATGACGGCAGCGGAACTTGGCCGCGCGACAGCGGTTGATACGCTGCTCAAGGCAGGCGCAGACGCGAGCGTTAAAGACAAGCAAGGCAAAACGGCTGCTGAACTTGCGAGTGATGAGAATATGCGGAGTGTGCTTGCGGCGGTGAAGTGAGGGGGTGGGTGGCGATTGTGACCGTAAGCTGAAGTTTGGACAATTGGATCGAGCCGATGTGGAGACAGAACAGCTAACTTTTGTTGACAGTTGCTATGAACTGCGGACCGTTAATGCCACTTGATGAGCCTGCTCGATTGCACTCAGTCGGTGCCGCTGCCGCCGATCGGTTCGAATACTTCACGAAATAGGTCCTGCAGTTCCCCTGGTTCGTTCTCCTTCAATACTTGCCCGATCTGTTGCATGTCCGTTGCGAGCACGAGCGCGAATATATCGCCGTCATTCTCCTCTGCACGGCCCAGGATGCGCTTGAGCTAATCTTGATGGTCGCTTTTTCCGTAGCTGAGCCTGCCGAGGCTGTCATATTGTTCAGGTTTCATCCTAACAACAATTGGCGAAGCACTTTGAGGAGGGCCGTCGGGTTTGAACTCTACCGTCATTCCCTTGAATTCGAGAGCGAGATAACCGTCTGCATCGATGGGGACGACCGTGTCGACATGGGCAAACGCATATACTTTGTAGTGCACAAACGTCGAAGGCATGCCCATCACTAGCGTCTTGTCGAAAATCTCTGCAGGGTATTGCCTGACGAGGGCTTTAAGTAAGATGCGCCCCAAGGCATCGACGACGCTTTCGTGCGGATCAGGTAGACTACTTTCGATCTCTCGGAGCGTGGACCCATGCATGAGACTGTTCCGCGTGTTGTCGAGCAAGTTTACCGTCGCATCATCACACGTCTCATCAGCTGCCTTCATCAGCGCTCGAATGGCCTGTTTTGCGTATGGCCTGTGCTCCGGGTATTTATTGCATTTTTCGCAATAAAGAGGAGACTGACAGTGAGGGCATTTGTTTTGCACCTTTGCGGTTGGCTTCTGGAACTCAGCGACGATTTCGAGTGCAAACCAAAAGTAGGTAAATTGATCATCCGGTGACGCCGCATCAATCCCTAGTCGATACCAGCGCAAAGCGCGCCTAATGGCTGGCGGGATGTCAAATGCTAGTAGGCGCTCGATGGAGCTGGCGTTCTCAGCGCTAAGAAAAGGTTGAGGATCATCATATTCAATCTTTTCGGCCCACACCAAGGTGCCTCTCGTTTTCCGACTTGATGGTTCGTCCGCGTCAACGATCTGCCGGATTCTATGCTTTCTGAAGCCAGAGCCTGTCGTAAAAGCCAACATGTTCAGACAGTGCCCAAGTAAATCTTGGGCATGTTCTTTTGCTTTTTCTAAGTTCGACGCTTCGAAATAAATGTGAATTGAGAGCAAGAAAGGTGTTGTGAAGTCTGTTCGCGGGATGTTTTTGATCCGCGCTTTGAATGCTCCTCGCGGATCACTGATCGTCAAAACAAGATCATCAGCCACCACTGAGACATCCGAACCTACCTCAAAATTTGCTACACACCGCATGGCTCGCTCCGTACCGGCTTTGTGTCGCTCATAGCATTATTGGCCCAAGAATGACCCAGTCGCTAAACGGCTTAGTCCTGAGATCCCCCAGACGAAGGTGGCCGTGAAAATGAAAGGACGCTCCTAGCCCCAACGCCGGCCTTCCCGCCTTCCCCCTACTGCCCGCCCTGAATCTGCAAACCGGCGGTGTACTGCGCCAACGCCGCGAGATCATCGGGCACGGCGGCATTCATCAGATCCGACATGCCGGGATTGTTAGCCCGCGTGCGCTCGCGGAATTCCTCGATGGTCTTGTCCATGTAGTCGCGCTGCTGACCGGCCAAGCGCGGCACCGTCGCGTCGCCCTGCCATTCGCCGAGATGGCAGCCCGTGCAGCCAACGGAAACATTGGCGGCTATGGCTTTGTCCGCGACATCCTTCGGCGCAGACTTTTGCTGCAAGTCGGGCCACGGCTTTTCGGTGAAATAGGCGGCCAGCGCCTGGATATCCTCTTTCGAAAAATCTGCGACCACCGCATTCATGATGTCGTGTTTGCGCGCGCCACTTTTGAAGTCGCGCAGCTGCAAATAGAGATAGCCTTCCTTCTGGCCCCAGATGATCGGCGTGATCTTGTCGATCGGCACGCCCTTCTCGCCATGACAAGTGGCGCAGACCGCAGCCTTTTCCGCAATCTTAGCGTCCTCGGCGCGGACTACGCTCGCGCTGACAACGACACCGGCAAAAGCCAGACCTGAAACGAGACGGCGAACGGTCATCATAATCAACCTGTTTGAAAGATAGAGTGCAGCGGACCTTACATGAAAAGAACGGAACCCGTCACCGGGTCCCGTCCATTGTTTTTCTCAAACGTCAATCAGCAAGCCCAAGCATCAATCGGTGGTGAACGCGATGATATTGTTGCCGCGCTTGCTATCGATCTGAGCGTTGCCACCAGCTGCAACCACGACGTACTGCTTGCCATCGGCTGTGTAGGAAGACGGCGGCGCGTTAACGCCGGCACCTGCCTGGAAGCCCCAGAGCATCTTGCCGTCCTTGGCGTCATAGGCTTTGAACCAGCCGTTGGCTTCGCCGGTGAAGACGAGGCCGCCAGCTGTAGCCATGATGCCGCCGATCATCGGCTGCGGTGTTTTCACCTGCCATTTGATCTTGCCGGTGTTGTAGTCAACGGCCGTCACGTTGCCAGATTGCGCTTCAGCGGGAATGACCTTGAAAGCGCCGCCGAGCCACAGCTTGCCGCCGGGATATGGTGAGCTCTCAACATGGTACGTCATCGGCTGATGCAAGTTGATCGCATAGGTCAAACCGAGTACCGGATTGACCGTCATAGGTGACCATTCAACGCCGCCGTTGGCACCGGGCAGCATGCGTTTGCCTTCTTTCGTCGGCAGCACCCACATGTTCTCCTGCGGCACCATCGCATCCGAGAAGCGGATGAGGCTGCAATCTGAACGGTTGTGGACATAGACGTGGCCGGTTTTGCCGCCGTGGATGGCGCCGGGGACGACTTTGCCATCTTTGTCTTTGACATCGACGAGAACGACAGGGCTGACCGCGTCAAGATCCCAAACGTCATGGGCGATGTACTGGAAGTGGCAAACATACTTGCCGGTGTCTAGATCAACGGAGACCATCGAGTTGGTGTACAGGTTGTCGCCGGGGCGGATTGAACCGTCGAGGTCGGGCGATGGGTTGCCGGCCACGAAGAAGATGCGGTTCAGTTTCAAGTCAACGGCTGGGTTCTGCCAGACGCCGCCGCCGAGAGTTTTGTAGGGATCGCCGAGTTTGGCGTAAGCGGCTTTCTCAGCTTCGATGTCGCGATGCATATCGCGGCCCGTTGCGTCGTTCTTGGCCCACACGCCTGACGAATTTTCAGGTGTCGTGTCGAACTGCCAGAGCTGCTTGCCAGTCTTGGCGTCAAAGGCTTTGACGAAGCCGCGGATACCATATTCGCCGCCGTTTGTGCCGACAAGCAACTTGCCTTTGACGAAGGTCGGCGCCATCGTTTCGGAGTAGCCCTTTTCCGGTTCGCCGACTTGGGCTTCCCAAGCGACGCTGCCGGTTTTGGCATCAAGTGCCACAAGCTTGGCGTCGAGCGTTGCCAGGTAAACCTTGTCGTCACCGACAGCCACACCGCGGTTGTTGGGGCCGCAGCAATAGGTCGTGACAGCGCCCATCTTGTGCTTGTAGTGCCAGTACTGTTCGCCGGTCTTGGCGTTGAGCGCGTAGACGTGGCTGAAGGAGGTCGTAACGTACATCACCCCGTTGACGATGATCGGCGATGTTTCCATAGACTCTTTCACGTCGGTCTGGAAGATCCAGGCGACATGCATCTTGGCGACGTTGCCGGTGTTGATCTGATTGGCCGGGTGGAAACGGGTCTGATCGTAGTTGCCGTTGGTGTGCAGAAAGTTGTTGGCGTCTTTGCCCGCACCGTTCAGCATATCCTGCGAAACCGCGGCAGCAGGAGCGGCGGCCCCAGCAGCGGCGGCAGCATTTTTGACTTCTTCTTCGGCATTCGCGAATGAGCCTGCGAAGCCCAGTGCAAGCGCGACGGCCATCGCCCCGCGTAACCCAATGCTTTTCATGCGTATCTCCCTTTATTATCCCGCATTATTTTCATTAACCGCTCAATATACAGCCTATTATTTTCCGCCGGGACGTGCGGAGTCTTGCAACAGATGTAATGCCTTGCATGCGGCAAAAGGTATTATCCGGATACTTCTAGGCTGTTGGACTAAGGTTCGTTTGGAACAATCGCTGCAGCGCAAAAAAAGGGGCCCCATATAGAAGCCCCTTTTTCAATATAGCCACCGCGCAAGCGTGACGCAGCGCGCAAACCGAGCACTTTATTTCTTCGACGCCTCGTAAGCGACGCGATTGATAACTTCGATGTTCATCGCAGCCGCATTCGGCTGGCACTTGAAGGCCAGCGAGGGGCCGTCAGCGGTGTCGAGGCTGGAAGACGTGCCAGCGCCAACCGTCATATTGACGCGCGCGGCATTGGGCTTGAAGTCTTCCTCAGCGAAAGAAATCTCCTGGAGCATAAGCGTTAGGTTGCAGGCGCCATTGTCGGCTATGTAGTAGCCGATAGCCCGCTTGGAGCCGAGAATAAGGCTGATGCCTTTAATGGGTGTGACGCTTATGGAATTGCCTTCAACTGCCTGCACGGGATGAGCGCCTTTGACGAGGGCGAGGGCAAGAAACGCTGTTGAAGCCAGGATATTACGGGTCGATGTCATGGAATGGTCCTCCGTTCCACTGCTGCCGCGTTTCAAGCCCTCGCACCATTGTCCGGGCATGTCCGCTACAACGAGGGCATACATAACCCCATGACTCGCATGAGAAAATACACAGCTATGCATTTCCGGAATGCGTTTTGTGCAGCGCGGAACGGTCACAGCCCATACGGGTAGGCAGTCGCATTTACGCAATATTTGAGGTGGTGTGCGTGCACGCTCGCCGTGAGCAGTCTATAGACCCAAATCCGGCGCACCACGTAGATATGAGCTTGGACTGCAGCAGCACGTCTCAAATTGGAAGCCCTCCCGCACATGACCATGGAAGTCACCTCCCCCCCTGCGCCGTCGCGCGCGGCGGTGTCTTTTATCTTGGTCACGGTTGCGCTCGATGTGCTGGCGCTAGGGCTCATAATTCCGGTGCTCCCAAAGCTGATCGAAAACTTCGCGGGCGGCGACACCGCACACGCGGCCCGCGTCCTTGGAGTATTCGGCACTGCGTGGGCGCTGATGCAGTTCATCTTTCAGCCAATCCTTGGAATGGCCTCGGATCGCTTCGGACGGCGTCCCGTGGTGTTGCTCTCGAATTTGGGCACAGGTCTCGACTATATCTTCATGGCGCTGGCGCCGAGCCTCGGCATTCTGTTTATTGGCCGCATCATCTCCGGCATCTGCGCAGCCTCGTTCTCAACCGCGACGGCCTACATCGCCGATGTCACACCACAAGACAAACGCGCCAGCGCTTTCGGGATGATTGGCGCGGC
>JAYTQI010000219.1:0-23740 GCA_043746825.1 Hyphomicrobium sp.
CGCGGGGCGCGGCTTCATCCAGCAGCTCGCAAATCTTATGCACGACTTCAAGATTGCTTTTCTCATTGCGGCCACCAACCGTGTAGCGCTCGCCGGGCACACCTTTGGTGAGAACCGCAAACAACGCGCGGGCATGATCCTCGACATAGAGCCAGTCGCGGACGTTGGTGCCCATGCCGTAGACCGGCAGCTCGCGGCCAAGCAACGCGTTGGTGATCATCAACGGCACCAGCTTCTCGGGGAAATGATAGGGGCCGTAATTGTTCGAGCAGTTGGACAGCACCACGGGCAATCCATAGGTGCGATGCCACGCCATGACCAAATGATCGGACGCCGCTTTGCTCGCGGAATAGGGCGAAGAGGGATCATAAGCCGTGGTCTCGGTAAACAGGCCCTCATCACCAAGACTGCCGAACACTTCATCCGTCGAAATGTGCAGAAAGCGGAAGGCTTCCTTGCGCCGCTTCGGCAATTCCGACCAGTAGGCGCGCGCCGCTTCCAGCATCGCGTAGGTACCAACGATATTGGTCTCGATGAAGGCGTTTGAGCCGGTAATTGAGCGGTCAACGTGGCTCTCGGCAGCGAGATGCATAATCGCGTCGGGCTGTTCCAGCCGCAGCAAATCCGTCACGCTTGAACGGTCGCAGACGTTGAGTTGATAAAAGCTATAGCCAGGATTTGAGACAACTGGCTCCAGCGAACCAAGGTTCGCAGCATAGGTCAGGCAGTCGATATTGACCACCTCATGCCCAAGCTCACCAACGAGCATGCGGCACACCGCCGACCCGATAAACCCTGCACCACCCGTCACAACAATTTTCATAAGACGCACGACACGCGGCGGCAGGATTGACCCAGAACTTGCCGGAAACAGCGCAGACCCGCCCGTCTCGCGCGAATTTTACCGGCAAGCTCTGAAAGTCTCAGGAATGTCTTTACATGATGTTAACCACGAGGGTGCCCCGCATCGAATCATACGCGATCAACTCAGCGCCCCCCGTGTCAACGTCCGCCCTTGCAGGCCCCAGGCGATATAGTCGAGATGCACCAGCGCCGTCGCGGTTGTGCCCGCATTGGTGGCGATAAACGCTGGCGCGCATTCCCGGCCAGCGCCGGTTGGAATGTTGGTGTTGATGTTGACGGTGCCAAGCGACGTGCCCGCGTCATCAAAAATCGTGAAATCCACCGCCGTCGCACCAGCATTGACCTTGACGCGGGCGTGATACCAGGTGTTGACGAGCAGCGTCGTGATGGTTGCCGATGCCGTGCGCACCGAGTTATTGGAAGTTTTTCCCGTCACCACCCCTGCCGTCGAGACTTCGAAGTAAGCCCCGTCAACAGCATCTGCGCTGTTGACCGTGTCATGGAAGCCGAGACGCATCGTGGTGTTCGTGAACGCCGCGCCAGTTTTGAAGATGCAATCAAACTGTTCTCCACCGCCTAAAATCATTTGCACGGCATTGCCAGAAATAACTTGACCGCTATTCGCCGTCGTCGATGACGTGATCGTCACGCATCCAGGGTGATTTGCAACAGGCACGCCAGTCGCAGATGCAGCGATCGTTCCAGCGCTTGCTGCCGTCCACGTGAACTGGTTCTGCACGGCGTTGGCGTGCATGAAATCACATTCATACAACGGGGCCGAGCGCAACCCGCGTTCCATGGATCCAAAGGGCAGGATGGCAGCCACCTGAGCGCCCGTCAAATCGGCAGGAGCTGCGGCCGCGCCCGTGTTATTGCCTTTGATAGTATTGGCCGCCATGTTCGCAAAAGCGAATAGAGCATTGTCGCCATGCGTCGGGTCGTTATTCGTCACCGCAACCGAAAGACCAGCGCCAGTCCGTAACTTGAAGGTATCTGAGGCACTGGACGTGGCGGTGTTGGTGCCGTCTGTGACGTTGACATAGGCGTTGGCGAGACCGCCGCCCGCGCCCGGTGGCAGTGCCCACGACTGATCTTCGCGCAGGAAAAGCGACGCACCCGCGGTGGACGGAGGCGCTGGCACCAGGCCTTTCTTTGGCGTGGCACCGGACGCCGTGACCACATCCAGCAGCGCGGTCGCTTGGGTGGCCGTCAGATCGGTGGCGTTGGCCGTGGCGCCAGTATTGTTGCCTTTGAGAGTATTCGCCGCCATCTGCGCGGCCTTGGCATTGGTCACGGCATTGGCCGCGATCACCGCTGCAAAAGACCCGGTTCCACTACCTGCAACATCACCTGTGAGCGTGATCGTCTGATCGCCCGTGTTGGCACCGGAACTCGATCCGGAGAACGTCCCGCTTTGCGTCGCAAGCGTGCCAAGACCTGAGACGTCTGCAGGCACAATTGCCAGGAGCCCTTTCACCTGCGCGGCGGTGAGATCAGCTGCATTCGCGGCCGCGCCCGTGTTGTTACCCTTGATCGTAGCAGCCGCCATCTGGCCAGCCTTGGCGTTGGTCACGGCATTGGCTGCAATGGTCAGCGCCAAGCTGCCAGCGCTGTTGGTCACATCGCCGGTATGGGCCGGTTCTTGGGCGGCCAGTAAAGTGCCGGTCGCCTGCGTTGATAAATTGACGCTCCCCACTGTCGCAAGAGCGCCAAGACCCGAAACATCCGTTGCAGCGATGGCCAATAGAGATTTGGCTTGCGCCACCGTCAAATCCGCCGCGTTAGCGGTTGCGCCGGTATTATTTCCTTTCAAGGTGTTCGCCGCCATTTGCGCGGCTTTGGCATTGCTCACGGCGTTAGTCGCAATCGTGAGCGCGAGGCTCCCAGCTGTGTTCGTGACATCACCCGTATGCGCGGGCTCTTGTGCCGCCTGCAACGTGCCGGTCGCCTGGCTGGTCAGGTTGACGCTTGAAGCTGCCGCCAAAGCGCCAAGACCTGAAACATCCGTTGAGGCAATCGCGAGCAATGTTTTCGCCTGCGCCACGGTGAGGTCCGCCGCATTGGCTGCAGCGCCCGTGTTATTGCCCTTTAGCGTATTCGCCGGCATTTGCGCAGCCTTGGCATTCGTCACAGCATTCGCGCTAATCGTCAGCGCTAACGAGCCCGCCGTACTTGTGACATCACCTGTGTGAGCTGGCATTTGCGCCGCCGGCACCGTGCCCGCAACGAGGTTCGAGGCTGAGCCCGATGTTGCGATTGCGGCCAAGCCCGTCACGTCGGCTGGCGAAATCGCCAGCAGGGTTTTCACTTGCGCCGCCGTCAAATCGCTGGGAGCTGCGGCTGCGCCGGTATTGTTACCCTTCAAGGTATTGGCCGACATGTTAGCGAGGCTGACTGTGCCACTGCCGGTGATCGGCCCGCCTGAGAGCCCTGTGCCGGTTGCAACCGATGTCACCGTACCGTTTCCAATCGTGGTATTGGGAAACGTACACGCGCCGGTGGTGCGGTTGATGACGATTGCCTCATTAAACGCCGTGCCGTTGGCGCTGACCTTGAAATGAAAATCATCATCGCCCGTGGTGCCAAGCTCGGCGCGGCCTGAAAAGCCCGTCTGAAACAGGAAGCTCGCGGTATCAGCCGCCAAGGCCTTGTTGATTTTGATCTGGTGGCCGCCAGTGCCCTGATGATTGAACAGAGACGCTGAGCTTCCCACCGCCAATTTGTTGGTCGCATCTGCTGTCGCATTGATGCCGAGCGTCGCTGGGTTCAAGGGTGTGTAACGCGCATCGCCGCGCCCATTGGTCAAATATTGGGTGTGGTCATCGTTGAGCAATCCCGTCAACGCACCATGCGCCGTGACCCCTCCGCTGAGCGTCACCCACGCCGCGCCATCGAAGGCGAGCGCAACGTTCTCATCCGCGATCCACGCAATCCAACCTTCAATAGGCACATAGAACAGCCACGCCCCATCCACAAACGCCGCGATATGATTGGCGTGCCCAGCCCACGTCCCCGTTGGGCTCGGGGCGACGATGTAGCGGTTGCCTTCGGCCGGCGTTGCTGGTGGCGCCGCCAAATTCCGGTCCAGAACCGTGAGCTGAACCACGTTGTCGAGTGCCCGCAACGCCTCGTTGTGGGTGACGTGTTTCTGGCTTTGGGCGGCCAGAATGTAGGGCAGCAGCAGGTTGGGCGTTTGATCCATTGATCGGCAATCCTTAACAAACTCGCGTCCTCCAATGATGAGAATAACCCGGCCCAGAGGAGCGGGGATAACTTTGGCGGGGCCTTAACTTCGATTTTATGCGCGCACTGAAATTACTATTTTTTTCCGGCTTGATCTCAGACGCAACTGGGGCTGACGAGCGGCCCCTCAAGTCAATTCATCATGAAGACGCGCTAGAGCTGCATACGGCAGCATGAGTCCGCCCCGCAGGGCTCAAACAGAATGCGATTGCCCCCTTGGTCGATAAACCACAGGGACAACAGGCCCTAAAAGCGCCCCGCAGTTGACCCTGAAAGCCTGGCCCTGTACCGCTAACCACAAAGGTCAGAATTGCGGCCTGCCGGGCATTTTTGGGGAGCACTCAAGACCGTGTCGACTGACAAAATCGCTGTTATTGGACTGGGTTACGTCGGCCTTCCTCTTGCCGTCGAATTCGGAAAAAAATTTGAAACCTATGGGCTTGATCTCTCGCCGGAGAAAGTTGCCGCATATAAATCTTTCATCGATCCCGCCGGGGAAATGACATCAGAAGAGCTTAGGGCCTCTAAGCATCTCCATTGCTCGACCGACCCGGCCTCAATTGCGAATGCGAATTTCATCGTCGTCGCCGTGCCAACGCCCGTGGACCACGTTAACAATCCCGATTTCACCCCGCTTGTGAAAAGCTCCGAGACCGTCGGCCGCCACATCAAGCCCGGCGCAATCGTTGTGTTCGAGTCTACCGTCTATCCTGGCGCCACGGAAGAAATTTGCATACCCATCATCGAGCGGCTCTCTGGGCTCAAGTGGAAAAAGGATTTTTTCGTTGGCTACTCACCCGAGCGCATCAATCCCGGCGACAAAGAACGAACGCTCACAAAAATCATTAAAGTCGTGTCCGGTGACACCCCCGAAACTTTGAAAAAAGTCGCCGAGATCTACGGCGCCATCATCACTGCTGGCGTCTATTCCGCAAGTTCCATAAAAGTTGCGGAAGCAGCCAAGGTCATCGAGAACACCCAGCGCGATCTTAACATCGCGCTCATGAACGAACTCGCCGTGATCTTCCAGAAGGTTGGTATCGACACGATTGAAGTTCTAGAAGCCGCAGGCACGAAATGGAACTTCCTGCCCTTTCGCCCAGGCCTTGTTGGCGGCCACTGCATCGGCGTCGATCCGTATTATCTTACCCACAAAGCAGCCCAACTTGGCTACCACCCCGAGGTTATTCTGGCGGGACGGCGCATCAACGATGGCATGGGCAAATTCGTCGCCGAACAGACCGTCAAAAACATGATCGAGCAGAATTTCCCGATTAAAGGCGCCAACGTCATCGTACTTGGCATGACATTCAAGGAAAACTGCCGCGACATCCGCAACAGCAAAGTCATTGACGTAGTGCGTGAACTCCAAAGCTTTGGCTGCACCGTCCACGCCCATGACCCGATTGCCGATAGCGGCGAATGCGAACATGAATATGGCGTCGCTCTGACACCGTGGAACAAACTACCCAAGGCCGAGGCCATCGTCGCTGCCGTCTCGCATCAGGATTATCTCACCATGGGCATCAAGAAGCTCACTGAAAAGCTCAAACCTAATGGCGTGTTCGCCGACGTCAAGTGCGCTTATGATCAGTCCGCCATCACAGCCACGGGCGCGCGGATATGGCGGTTGTGATGATAGCGGTCGCTGACCAGAGACTGTGACGCCACCAGATTGAGGCCAGTCGACGATGTGTGGATTTGCAGGTTTCATTGGTCCGCCCGGCCCCAACGCGACGCACGGCTCTACCGTTCAAGCTATGGCCGACGCGATCCGCCATCGCGGGCCCGATGATAGCGGTACGTGGTGCGATTCCGAAGCCGGTATCGCGCTCGGTCATCGCCGCCTTTCCATCGTCGATCTCTCGCCTGCTGGCCATCAGCCGATGGTGTCACAAAGCGGACGTTTCGTCATTGCTTTCAACGGTGAAATTTACAATCATCAAAACATCCGCCGCGAGCTTGGATCATCTGGCCGTGCGCCGGCTTGGCGCGGCCACTCTGACACCGAAGTCCTGCTCGCCGCCATTGAGGCTTACGGCACGGCAGCCGCGCTCGAAAAATCCATTGGCATGTTTGCCTTCGCCGTCTGGGACCGCGAGTCGCGGCGCCTCACACTTGCGCGCGACCGTGTTGGAGAGAAGCCGCTCTACTACGGGTTCAACAACGGCATTTTCCTATTTGGTTCAGAATTGATCGCGTTGTGGCAGCATCCAGCCTGGCAGGCTGAGATCAATCGCGACGCCCTCGCGCTGATGCTGCGCTACAACAACGTACCCGCGCCATACTCGATTTTTTCTGGCATCAACAAACTTCAGCCCGGCTGTTTCCTGGAATTTGAAAGCGCGGTGCCTGGCGTACGCGTCACGCGGTATTGGAGCGGGCTTAAAACAATTGTGGACGGAGCTGCCTCGCCCTTTTCTGGTACACCCGCTGAGGCTGCTGACAAAGTTGAAAAACTTCTGAAACAGTCGATCGCAGATCAGATGGTATCTGACGTGCCGCTTGGGGCTTTTCTCTCTGGCGGTATCGACAGTTCAACCGTTGTTGCGCTGATGCAGAGCCAGAGCACGCGGCCAGTGAAGACGTTTTCAATCGGCTTCGATGAGCCAGATTATAACGAGGCCCCGCACGCCAAGGCTGTTGCCCAGCATCTTGGCACTGATCACACTGAATTATATTTGACCAGCCAGAATGCCCTCGCAACGGTACCGCGGTTAGCTGGAATGTATTCTGAACCCTTCGCCGACAGCTCGCAGATTCCAACACTCCTCGTCTCACAGCTCGCACGAAAGCACGTCACCGTCGCACTCTCAGGCGATGGTGGCGATGAACTGTTTTCCGGCTACAGCCGCTATGCGATGGCTGGAAAAGCCTGGCAGCGCATGAACTCTACCCCGCCGGTGTTGCGCCGCGCCGCCGTCGCAGCGATGACATCGTTGAGCCCACAACGTTGGGACAAACTCGCAAGCCCTGCTCGTGCGATGCTACCTGCGCACAGGACTTTACAACGCGCGGGCGATCAGATTCACAAGCTCGCCAGCGTCATGCAGTGTTCGTCACTCGATGATGTCTACTTGCGGTTTCTCTCGCATTGGCCACAACCCGAAGATCTCTTGATCAGCGGCCGCGAACCGTCCTTGCCTTTCGGGAATGACGCGCGCATCGCGTCACTTTCAGCCATGCGCAGCATGATGACCCGCGACCTCACCGGCTATTTGCCCAATGATATCCTCGTCAAAGTCGACCGCTCCTCGATGGCCGTCAGCCTGGAAGCGCGTGTGCCCATGCTCGATCACCGTCTGATCGAATTTTCAGCGACGCTGCCAGAATCCATTTTTCGCCACGGTGGCGAGTCGAAGTGGCCCCTGCGCCAGATTCTACAACGTTATGTGCCACGCACTCTGATCGAGAGACCCAAAATGGGCTTTGGTGTCCCCATCGATAGCTGGCTGCGCGGACCCTTGCGCGATTGGGCCGAAGCGCTGCTTGATGAACGGCGCCTGCACCACGAGGGTTATTTTAAACCGGCACCGATACGCCAGGCTTGGGACGATCACCTCGCTGGGACGCGCAACATGCAATACCCGCTCTGGGTCATCCTGATGTTCCAGGCCTGGCTTGAAACGCAGCCAGGAGGCGGCCAATGATGCGCGCCAAAATCCTATATCTCGCCACCGAGGATTGGTATTTTGTCTCAGACACGCTGCCACTTGCCATTGCCGCAAACAATAACGGATATGAAGTCAGCGTCGCAGCCCGCGCTGGTCAGCATGCACAAGTCATCCAGGATGCTGGACTGCATTTTGTTCCACTTGAAAAGATTTCACGCGCTGGAATTGGGCCTAAATCTGAGATGAGGAGTATTGCAGAAATCAAAAGCGTCTATACGCGCCTTCAACCGCAACTGCTTCACCACATCGCCCTTAAGCCAGTGATCTATGGCTCAATCGCGGCCGGGTCCGTTCCAAACGCTGGAATCGTGAACTCGATCATGGGTCTTGGCTATGTCTTTAGTTCAAACAGCGCCAAGGCTCGCATATTGAAGCCGTTTGTTGGCTCCGCGCTAAAAGCTGTGCTTGGGCGCAAACACATGCGGACGATTGTCCAAAACCGCGATGACTACGCGACACTTGCAGGGTTGAGAGATAGCCTCTCTCACCGCCTGCGCTTAATTCGCGGATCGGGTGTCGATCCAAATCGTTTTCATGTGTCGCCGCCGGCAACCGGTACACCTATCGTTGTGCTGCCTGCGCGGCTGCTGCGCGACAAAGGCATCAATGAATTTGTGGCAGCTGCGCGGCAGCTTCGCCGGGAGGGCCATACGGCAAGGTTCGTTCTCGTTGGTGAACCTGATGTGGACAATTTCGCCTCAATAGAGCGTGCGAAGATAGACGCTTGGTGCCAGGACGGCGTTATCGAACACTGGGGTTTCCGGCAGGATATGCCAGAAATATTTCAATCCGCATCCCTCGTCTGCCTTCCGTCTTACCGGGAAGGTCTGCCGCGCGTCTTGCTCGAAGCCGCCGCCTGTGGACGGGCCATCGTTACAACCGATGTCCCCGGCTGCCGCGAAGTTGTTACACATGGAGAAAATGGCTGGCTCGTTCCAGCGCGCGATGCGCGAGCCCTCGCAGACGCGCTTCGCGAGGCGTTGGCATCTCCGGAGCTCCGGGAAGGCTATGGCAGACGAGGCCGTGAGTTGGTTGAGCGCAGTTTCACCACAAGTATCATCACTGAGCTGACATTGGCGGTCTATGCCGAATTAATGTCTCAGAACCAGATAGGGTCAGGCGCTGGCAAGCATTGAACTTGAGCGTTGCCCGGCCGGCGCTAATTCCGAAGCGGTTTTTCCGGACATGAGCCCAGTATAAAAAATGCCGTAGTGTTCGACACACCTTTCAATAGAGAACTGCTCTTCAGCCCGCCGCGCTGCCGACTTCCCCATGGCCTTTGCTCGCTCAGGATCTAGCGCCAACGCAAGAATAGCTTCGCCCAGCGCTTGCGGATTATGAGCTGGCACCACGAGGCCATCCTTGCCGGAGCGGACAGCTTCAGGATTGCCGCCAACATCGGTCACGACCATCGGAAGGCCAGATGCCATGCCCTCGATCACTGCATTAGAGAAACCTTCTTGATGTGAACACAGCATGCCAATGTCAGCGGCCTTCAAGAGTTCCGGCACATCGCTGCGGGCCCCAAGAAAACGAACGTTACCGGCAAGATTATATTCAACCAGCATACGATCGAGTTCAGCTTGGTACCCCTCATCGCGGCCAGCGCACAGAACTGTCCACGGCCGCGGCATGCGGGACTTTATTGCAGCGAGTGCCTGAATAAGATCGGCATGCCCTTTGTATGGAATAAGATTTGCGACGATGACTCCTACGAAGTCGCCATCAGCGATATCAAGGCGCTTTCGAATATCCCCGCGCTCCACTAAAATTCTTACGCGTGCGAGATCGACGCCATTTCGGATGAGCCCGACCTTTTCTGGCTCACAACCTTCTTCATCGATCAATTCTTCGACGATGCGTGAAGAATTGCCGAGGATAGCTGTCATCCGGCCATGCAGCCAAAGTTCATACTTTGCGAGGAGAACGCGCTTAGCGAGATAATCATTGAGATTCCTGCGGCTCATGACGCGAATAGGCGATCGCAACAATAGTGAAATTGTTCCACCCACCAGATATGGAGCCGGCAGATAGCAATGCACGATATCTGGCGCTTCACTCCAGATAAGGTGGAATAGCTTGCAGGCACTACGCATGAGCCGGACGACACCCCGCGCTCCAACAAATCTTGGTCCGCCGTCAGCAGCCAGAGATATCACTTTCACGCCTGATGCTGAAACAAGGTTCGCCAACTCTCCCGGCCTGGTCAGACAGTAAAGCATCACCGTCCAGCCACGCTCTTGTAGGCGCGGCAAAATGGCGGCGAGCTGCTGCTCTGTCCCGCCCCGGTCAAGAGAAAGGGCGACGACCAGAATTTTGGGATTTCCGGCAGTGATGGGCATTTCGAGGAACTTTGCGAGGCCTGCATGCATGTTCACATGCCGATACCACCCTTTCGCATTGATCGAAAGCGGGACGGCACGCCTGCGGCATTTCAAGTGATCACGATTATTGGGCGTCTGCGCCTGACTTTGCGTTCAGGGGCCGCATGACGGCAAGCTGCGGTCGATAAGAGCGCGGCCATAAAGCCGTACAGATTGTAATGCTACTAATCCGGCGATTCGCCTGAATCTTTATTCGCTCGATAGAGCACATCCCATCATGCGCAAAACGTCTGCTCTCGCCCAGGCTCTTTGGCTGTACTTTGCAGCTCTCGCGGCAAGTTCAAACGCGATGGCCGCTCCAAAGAGGCAAATGCGCACGATAGCTTTGCAGCAGCCCGCGCAAACAGCAAAGCTGGTCTCACTTCATGTTGAGACCTTGCCAACCCAGACATCCGGCATCACAGCCTATTTGATCACAACTGGATCAGGTACGCGCCCATTTATGATGCTTTGGGGCCGCCACTCGCCGAAGTATGTTCGGGCAGGCTTCAATCGCTTTGCCATGATTGAGACAGACGGCCATAGAGCGGTTCTCTACATGCGCTCAGAAAAGGAGCCCGGTTCAGCTTGGAAGCAAGTTTGGAAAAGCCAGCCAGAGGTTCATCAACCGCCTGCCCTGCTACTCGACCCGCATGGGCGACTTCATGTTCTCTACGTCGATCAACCTGGCCGCTTGAAGCACGTTGTCTTTGACTATGCCCGCCTCTGCATTCCGTCCCTCGCTGGCACGGTTCCAACGCGGCGCGGCTAGGGACTGAGCAACTATTACATGGGAGCGGCATACAATCGCGCACTCGACAGCATTTTTGTTTGCGCCACCAATTCTGCGTCGAACGCCCAGAGATGCGCCGCCTTCCACGATGACGTATGGGGGCCCCACGCACAATATAGCTAGTTCGCCGGGTCAATTGTTTCTCTATCCTGTTATCGAGCCGTCGCAACAGGGCGCTTGGGTGGCAAAATCCGCTTATCCAAAAGGCGCTGCCACAGGTATTCGTACCAGCAACGTCGTCATGCCGATTGATGGCAATGGCGACATAAACAACGCGGTGCAGGCCGCTACCTATGGAAATGTTGTTATCGATAAAACCTTTTTTGAAAACGACGCGGTACTCGACTCCATGGGCAATATCGTTGTGCTTGTGACGCCGGTAACCGCAAGACCAAATCAACAGGTCGAGAGTACCGTTTCCATTTACAGCAGCACCAATCAGTTCCACATGCCGTCTTTGATTAGCGGTGTTACCGGCAGCTCATATTCTCTCATCGGCGATCAAGCCGCCCTGTATATGCTCGGCGCGGGCATTTTGGGTATTTCCAAGGACGATGGCCGGACATGGTCACTCAAGCACTACGGGCTGCCAGGTTATCCAGCTTCACGATATCCTTATGCCGTAGCCCAAACGCTGCAGGCACGCTCGGGCACGGCTTATCCTCAAAGCGGCATTAGTTTTTTCCAAGAGCTCATCGAGCTTTCGACCAATCAATAAATTGTCGTCGAGGCTAATCTGGATCCAAGCCAGCCTCTATCGGTAGCTGAAAATCCAAATGTGGCAGCGCCGCAGGGTGAACGGGGAGCCACGCCACAGCCTGCAAAAGCGACGAGATCCCACTAAGATTGAATGGGAGAAATTAATTGATCAGGTCCTTCCATTGCTCTCCTAGCTGAGCCATATTTGGGCTCATCAGCAGGAGACTTGGTGATTCATCGTGCAAGTAGATGTCGAAACGGCCGTCATCGGCGGCGGCGTAATTGGGCTTGCGATAGCCGCCGCGTTGTCAGAGTCTTCCCGCGAAGTCCTTGTATTGGAGCGCAATGACGGTATCGGCCAGGAAACGAGTTCGCGCTCCAGCGAAGTGATACACGCGGGAATTTACTACCCAAAAGGCTCCCTCAAAGCGCGCCTATGTGTCGAAGGCAAAGAGCGGCTTTACCGTTTCGCCATGCAAAATGGTGTAGATACGCACCGCACCGGGAAATTGATCGTCGCGACATCTGACGCGGAAGTCGCAAAGCTGCATGGCATCCTGGCCGCCGCGCAAGCCAATGGCGTTGCTGACCTAAAAGTTCTGAGCGCGGCAGACGCAAGTGCTCTTGAATCTGAGGTCAATTGCGTCGCAGCGCTGTTGTCGCCCTCAACGGGGATCGTTGATAGCCATGGCCTCATGCTGGTGTTCGAAGGTCATCTCAGTTCACGCGGCGGTTCGGTCGTCCTGCAAACACGGGTCGAAGGGATTGACCTTTTGATGGATGGAACATTCGCGCTTAGGACTATTTCAGGCGGCGAAGAATCCACCATAACGGCCCGCTATCTCATTGGCGCAGCTGGCCACGGAATGGCCCATCTTCGTGACGTTTTGCCAAGAAGCCCGGCCTATTTACCGCCGCAGTGCCATCTCGCAAAAGGACACTATTTCACGCTGAGGGGCCGCACCCCATTTCGCCATCTCATCTACCCAGTTCCCGTTGACGGCGGGCTTGGTACGCATTTGACGCTTGATCTGCAGGGAAGGGCGCGTTTTGGCCCCGACGTAAATTGGTGCGAGCAGATTGAATATGCCTTCCACGATCCTGACGGCACCCTCAAAGCTGATTTTGAAACGTCAATCCGCCGCTATTGGCCCGGGCTGCCGGACGGCGCAATCGAACAGGGCTACACAGGTATTCGGCCAAAAATCACGCCGAAGGGTGAACCTGCGGGTGACTTCGTGATCCATGGACCTCGCAATCACGGCATCGCCAACATGGTGGTGTTATACGGAATTGAAAGCCCGGGTTTAACATCGTCTCTTGCAATCGCTGACTATGTAACCGCCATGCTCAAGAATGGTTGATCCAATCAGCAGCCAACGCTAATTTAGCGTCAATTGAATTTCATGAAAGATTTTTCCGATAGCCTCAAGTGAATGATATTTTTCCACGTAGGTACGTCCGCGCGCGCCCCGATCAGCCAGTTCTGAACGGTCCCGGCAAAAAGCCCGGAGCGTTTCCTTGATCGACTCCGGTGTCGCCGGGATCAACGGCATTTCGCCGCTTTCCAAAAGCCCCGCTCGCACATAGAGCCGCTCAAGATCAGGGTGGATAAAACAGATACATGGCGTCGACAATGCCATTGCTTCCAGCGCAAACATCGCATACCAGCCGATGACGAGCTGATCGACTACGATATCCGCCGCCGCGATGGCTTCCAATACTTCTGCATTTTGCCGCTGCTCGATCAGCGTCAAGTCGATATTTTCACCTTCGCGCTTCAGTTCTTCGACCGCCGATAGCAAGAACGAGGTGCCCTTTAGCGCGCGATGATTGGGAGCGTGGAGAATTCGCAAAGGCCCAGCAGGATTTGCGGCCTTGGGCTCTAACAGCCGCACTTTCTCGCAATCAATCGCAAAATGCCCAAGTGTCAGAGTATCCCAATACGCCATGTACCAGACCCAATCGACGCCCGAGACGATATGGTCCGCCCAGCTCGTCCAGACATCAACTTTAAGGGCTATTCTGCGGCGCAAGAAGCGATGTGACGGATAGTCCTGCGCCATGGCATGCACGAAATATGGATCTTTGGCACGCGTCAAAACAAAGACGTCAGCCCCAAATGCCAGAACGACAGTGCGAACTCCGGCGAGTTTAAGAAGTGCTGGCTCGATAAAACACAGCCAGCACGTCGAACGCAGAGGTCCACCGTCAAAATATGTGTAGAGTGTGCGGTATCGAAACATCGCCCGTGCCATCAGCCAGTACGGTGCAAAAGCCCGCAACCAGCCTGAAAGCAGCAATTTTGGGGCGTAGTCGTAGCCGAACGTATAGTACCAAAACGTATCGACAAATATCTCTGCCTTGTGCCCAAACTTGGCCAGCGCTTGCTTATGATAGACGCTATTAATAATTGGGATTGGACCCAAGCCGATTTCGACTTGCTTAGGCCAGAAGCGTGCAAATATTGCTAGGAAAACGAGCGGAAGTAAAAACACGCAGTCGAGAATAAAGCGCAATGCGAGTACAGAGATTTGGCGGACAACAGAATAGCGCTCACGCATCGTCATCCCCGAAGACTATGCAATTCAGACATCCTTCCAGATTTACTCTTTTATATAACTGGACCGGGATCAAGTTTTCAATGCTGCCAGATGACAGTTTGCAAATTTTATGTTTTGGCACCACCGTCACCTCCGCCATAAGCTACACGGCGATAAGTGAATTCATCGCAGCCCGAGCCAAATAGGCCGATGGAACCTGGATGAACGATGCTGCGCACGTGAACAAACCCGAGCCGCTTCATCAGCGCGGCTACCTCATCTGGCGAAATAACCTCATATGGATAACCGCCAAGCCAGTCACTGATGTCGTGTGTATGGTCTGCACCACGTTTCTGTTTGTACGACGTCACGAATTTTTTGTACCCGCCACCCGTCAGCGCGTGCCGCAACCGGAACAAAGATCCATATGCGCTATCGGCACGGCGCTTCGCTGCGGGGCTAGCCTTCGTGTACCAACGCTTTTCGAGGGTCCACAACCTGTCCATAGCACGCGTTGTGCGCCTGTAGAGCGCGAACACAAAAAGACCGCCTGGTTTCACCACGCTGGCAGCCTTTTCAAGCGCCTCGTACATGGCACCTGTGTGGTGCAGCACGCCCCAGGAATACACAATGTCCCAGAGTCCAAGTTTATCCGGCGAGATGTCGAAAACGCTCACTTCGCGCGTTTCGCAATGAACTCCTGGTGAAAACTTCTCAAGCAGCACCCGCGTCGTCGCGATGCAATTGGGGTCTATGTCTGTTGCTAGTATCTGCCTGACGCCAAGGCGTGATACGGCAAGTGAATGGATGCCCGATCCGCAGCCGATATCCAGAAACGTGCGACCTTTCAGTTCGTCGCGCGTCAGCAGCTTCGAAACGCCTTCTTCGGCGAATGCAATCGATTGTTCGTCGATGGTATCTGAAAACGACGCCCAGTTCTTACCGAACTCGTAATGCGTCTCAAGTTTTTTGAGGTCTGGAGAAGCCATATTACCCTGCGATGTCCGCCCGCCGCTGCGCCTGAGAACCGAATGTTAATTCAAGCCCACGGCGCAACCCTGTCAACGTGCCCATATCAAATCTAGCCGCCAAGTTGTCCAGTTGGGGTAACGCAGTCAACGGGCACTGTCCATCCACATACTCAAATTTAGGCTGGATACCGATGACTTGGCCGATCTCGTTCGCAACATCACGCAACGGGTAGACATCGGGTGACCCCAAGTTAACAGTTCCGTACCACGCGTTTTCTGCGGCTATACGAAAAATCCGGGCCACGTCAGAGCTGAATATTGGCGCAACCCGGATGCCGGATTGACCCTGCAAGGTCACGGGTATGCCTTGCCGGATCCTAGCAGCCAATCCGTCAATCAGCATTTTTGACTGGCCCGGCCCGAAGACATAGAACAACCGCAGAATTCCAACCGGCAAAGCATTGCCATAGGCTGAAATCAGATGCTCGGCCGCAAGTTTGGAAGCAGCATAGTAACTTGCGGCTGTCGTTGGCGCATCCTCGCGGACTGGCTCGGCACTAGGAATATAAAGCGATCCCGTAGAAGCATAAAGAAAACTCTTTGCACCGGCCTTCAGGCCATAGTCCGCCAACCTCTGCGTTGCTGCAACATTGATTGCGAAAACATCCGCAGCAGCCGCTGGAAACTCGCGGTAGCGGCGCGATTGCGCAAGATGAATGATGGCATCGGTATGGACCGGAAACAGTTCAGTATTGAACGGCTCAGACAGATCACAGACGACCGACCGCGCGCCGCCGGCTTCCATAGTTTGGCGCCCGACAGCGATGACTTCGTGACCGCCGCGCTTGAGCTCTTTGAGCAGGGCCTGCCCCACACACCCAGAGCTGCCGGTGAGGATAACGATCATTTTCTGGCGCTCATCTGGATCGATTCGCTACTGCTATAGCCAGCCGGGGCCGCTGACGGAATAAAGCGCGAATACCCATTGAGCAGAATTTGCAGGATCCGCGCTGAGGAATGATAACGCGCGCCCCATTCCAGCGCGTCTATTGCAAGCTGGTCATAGCAGGTGGGATCGCGGATTACCTTTGCCATGGCATCAGCAAGGCCCTCGGGCGTGTGCACGTTGACGAGTGGCGGTTTGCGGCCGAAGAATTCATCGAAGACAGGTTCGTCGATACGGGTAAACAGCGGGCGGCCAAGCGCCAGTGTTTCAAAACTGACACCGCCGATTGCTGGGATGACGAATTGATCAAGAATCCCGTTGCATGACAGGTAGTACTGCCACAAACGGGCTTTGGCGACGGGTTCAATCCACTCAAAATGCGCGTCAACACCGAGCTCTGCAATCAGCGCTTCGCTCTCGTGGATTTCTTGCCCCCAGCGCACAAAAATGATCTTGAAGTCGAGACCCTGATCCGCGAGCAAACGCGCCGCCCGGATCGGAACGTCGTTGCCTTTCAGCCAGCTGACATAAGCACCATTCTTCCAATGATGCCGGGCGGGCGCTATGAACGTGACCGGCTGGTTATGAGGCTTAAATTTACCGCCGTTTTCCGCCCTGAAGCGGTCCGCGCGCACGCTATCAAAACCGTGCGGAATTGGAAATTGCCGGGCCCGCTGAATTCCCAAATTGTCAGCAGATGCGACGCAATCGGTGTTGGTGATGAAAACGGCAGGCGCATTTTTATAGGCGTGTGCGCAAATTCGCCCGAGAGTGTCAGGCTGATAGGGAATGTCGCGCAGCGTGCCATGTTCATAGCAGGCGTAAGCATCGGCTTTACCACCGAGAAGCGGATAGATCCCATCGACGGCATAGCCCTGGACAACGTCATAGTATTTGAACGCTTCACGCAGCTTGTCGGCGGTAATTTTGAAGGATGCGATGTCGGTGGCCAAAGGCGCGGCAACGATTTTATAATTGCCAACGTCAGCAGCTGCCGCAGCGGGAAACACCTCAGAACCGGCGGCGTCCAGAGGTTCATGAACATTGGCGACCGTCGCGGCTATGACCGGTAGCGGCGTTGCTCTAGTCGGGCATGAACCAACATCGATTGCCTCTGGGATTGCGGGCGTTCGAGACTCCTTGGCGTCCGGTAATGATGATACCTCAGCAGAATATTTTCGAATAGAAACAGGCATTGTTGTGTTCATATGCGCTACTTCATGCGCAGCGACAGGCAGATCGGGCTCGCCTTGCAGGACATCAACAGCGTACCAGGCGCGCGATCGTAGCTTCCGATAAGCCTGCTCATTCAAAATAGTTTTAGTCCCCTTTGCGGCTAGCCAAAGAAGTCTTCTTGGGACGCTGCGTGCAATTGAAAGCGGCCGGTCTATAAGAAGTCTTCTTGGGACGCTGCGTGCAATTGAAAGCGGCCGGTCTATCAGTAGCATGATCAAATACGGCTTTACGAGGTGCCGCTTATGCGCCAACCGGTTGAGTTCCCAAGCAGCGCCATGGACAGACTTTCTCCAACCATGCTTGGCTCCGCGAAAGCGAATGTTGAGATTAACAGCCATCCTAGATAAGGCTGTCATGGTCGGCTTACGTTCTGCGCGCGCTGTCAGATAGGGCGCAATAAGGGATGTCGGCCCTTGGAGAAACCATTCGGGCCGTTTGAAGTTTCCAGTTTTTGTCTTGCACCAATCCGGGTCGTTCTGCGTACCTTCGAGCTTCTCGATGACACCTTCTTCCCATTCAGGGCATCCCATGACGTGATAGTAATCCAAGGCGACAACATCGGCCTCGATGCCGTACTCCCGCATGATCTTGGCGTTGACGTAGGCATTGTTGGCAATGTTACCCATGTGCAGCACACGCAGCGGGCGCCCGAGGGCGGCTCTGACCTTTTCCAGCCTTTGCCGCACATCAGCGTCGATTTCAGCTACAATTTGCGCAGCGTCAACGCCACTCACTGGCACACTCCATCCGTCTCCGGTATATCACGCGCAGGTAAGTCCGCAACCAAATGAATGTTGCGATTATCGAGCGTGCGGCGAACATTGGTAAAACCCCAGCCCTTGAGCCACGTCTCGATTTCCCCGAAGCGGTGCAGATCATTGATCTTCGGACTGATCGCATCAAAGAAGCCATGCACCAGCTCCTTAGGGTAACGGGCCGACAGGTACTTTTCTTTGTCAGCAAACGACAGATTTTCTGTGACCCTGCGATGCTCGACATAGGTGTTGATTTCGGTGAACTCGTGCATTTTCTGTGGCTCGCCGTAAATCATCAGCATGATCCGCCCGCCAGGCTTTACGCAAGCCGCGACGTTCTCGGTCGCTAAGCGTGTATTTCCGGTATGATGGGTAACGCCGTAGCACCAGACCAAATCGTATTCCCGCCCAAACGGTAAGAGATTCAAGAGGTCCGCTTGCTGAGCCTTAAACCGCGATTCATTGGCCAGCAATTTATTCAAATGGCCGACGCCGCTGCCGCTCTGATCAACAGCGGTAACATTGGCGCCAAGTTTGACGAACGCATAGCTCCATCGCCCCATGCCGCAACCTGCATCCAGCACCCTTTTACCTGGAAACCAGGTTTTGGGAAAATCTGTGTACTTGCTAATGAGTTCCAGCATGGTCGCTTCGAAGGCTGAGTCACCGAGAAGATGCGCGCCTTCGGTAATCTCGGCCCACTGATGAGAAAAACTTTCCTTAGTCTGCGCCTGCTCGGCTTGGCTCCCTGCCTTGGGTGACGTCAATTCACGCAATGCGATGCGCATATCGCTGACCTCATTGAGCAGGTAACGGATTCGCTCCTCTGTGAAGGGATCTGCGGCAAGCCCTTTTGCTCCTGCTGCAGATGGCCTAGCGGCGATATCTGACAACACTGAAACCACATGTGGCCGAAGCCAATTTTTCAAACGATCTTTCACAGCACCCGTTCCTTCAACCTCTGCCAAATGGCGCGTCGCGCCGACCATAATTTTCGAGATTCAAAAGCTTCATCTACCGGGCGGTAAAGAGACTTTCTAAGCAAATCAATGCAGTTTGCTCAAGTTCGCGTCAATCTTGCATCCATTTAGACAGACTACCCTATTTAAGGTATCACTCCCCCGAAAGTACCATTTCTTCACCTCACGAATATTTCGGAAAGACTGGAGCACTGCGAAGCTGCTCGTACAGGTAGTCGCGTTCTTGCCGGGTCTTGAAGCGCCGCAACGGTGACAATGCTGCCGGCAGCGACGCACCACTTCCCACCTTTTCAAGTATGCCACAGAACTGCTGATTGAATTTACCGCCCGCGTGATTGCGCAAGAACCACTGGCGGGTCTGTTCAGCTACAGAGCGCTGCGTATCGCGGGAACTGGCGAGCCACGCCAACTTGCCCGCGACTTCTGCAGGCGTGGCCGCGTCAAGAGTCGGCGGCGCATCGCCGAGGAGAAGCCCTTCATACTGGGCGCGCTCCAAGCGCATCACCACTGGTAATCCGCAAGCCATTGCCTCAAGCGCCGAGCCGCCATAATAGCCGAGCACAAACTGTTCGAGCAAGCAGTCTGCCGACCGCAAAATCCGGACCAAACGCCGCTTGCCAGAAAGCGGCAGGATCAATACCCGGTCCCGGATGCCTAGCGCATCTAAACGCTGTTCTAACTCACCTGAATTCCCACCCCAGCGCATAACAACCAGCCGGGCGCCCGAATAAGAGCGCGCAAAAACCGCAAAGCCTTCGAGTGCGATTTGCGACCCCTTCCAATAGTCGTCGATCCGCGCCGACATCATGACGAAAAAGTCACCGCCAATCTGGCGTTGCCACTCCGCCCGGAAATCGCGCGGGCCCGGCGCATAAACTTGCTCGTCCAGACAATAAGGAAAATAGATGACGTTGCTCAAGCCATAACGCCGGGCGTGCGCGAGCGTGATCGGATTAGACACAAAAATAGCTGCGGCTTTGCGCAGCGCGTGTAATTGCAACCGGCCCCACTCATCGTCGCGCGCAGGTTCGAACCAGATCTCGCCGCCACTTTGACCGAATACATAGGGCCGGCCTGAGAGGTAAGCTGCGAACTGACATTGCGAAGCAACCAGCACCTTATGTTGCGACAAAGCTCTATAGAGCGGATATAGCGAAGCGAACGACGGCCAGCGCAACAAATCGAAAGGCTTCAGAAATGGCGCTTCGTGGGCCAGATCCTGGGCATACCACTCCCGGTCATGCCCTATCCTAACCACATCGTGCACCGGGGGAAGTCGTGCACGCACCTGTTCAATGGGCGTATCAAAAGCAACGTCGCCATCAAACTCTTCCCATTCCGGTTGCGCGAATGGCGAGTGATCATCGGGATGAAGATAAAGTGGGGCCCGCGCCCCGGCCCGCCGCAACGAGGCCAACCGCGTGAAATTTAGGTTTGCCATATTGCCAACGAACGCGACATCAATTTCATGAGGCTGAGGTGATTCTAATGGAAGCCATTTGGTCAACAACCGATCGCTAAACCGGCGAAAATTCGTGAGGTTGTCACGTGTCAACCATGGGTGATTCCAGGGCGTGCGATCAAAACTAGACCAGCCGTCCGTTGGGACATCGGGAAAGAGTGTTGGTACGGCGCGCCAACGCACGTCCCGCGACTCGCCGAGGGTCGACATCACGTCTCCGGTGGTCGTGCCGTCCGTAAAGCGTCGCTTTACAACATACTTCAATCGTTGCGGAAAATTGAGTTCCGCCATCAGATCAACAACACTGGTTCCAGCAAGACTCATGCGCTGAGAGCAGCCTTCAAAATGCTTGATACCCGCTCTTGGGTCTCCAATTTCATATTTGGAATAATAGGCAAAGTAATAGTCGTATCTTCTGCTAGGCACGCATTGGGAAATTGCTCAGGCTTTAGACCGTACTTGTTGGCGTAGTAGCCAAGCCGGTGAACGGCATGAGTACCCGGACGCGTTTGAAGACCCGCCGAATCTAACGCGGACATCAGCGCGTTTCTTCGGCTGCGGCCGCCAGCTTTTAAGCGGATCACATAGGATTGAAAACTATGTCCCGCTGCGTCGCCAGCAAGCGGACGCTCGATATCATTAAGACCTGCCAACAGTTCATTATAATTGCGAGCAGCTGACCGCCTGCCGGCCATCAGCCTGTCTAGCTTTGCCATTTGAGCGACGCCAACGGCTGCCTGAATATCCGAGAGCCGCAAATTGTACCCAATCCGGTTAAACGTGCCCATTGTCCAAGGCCCATGGGGCTCAAGTGTTGGATCGGGCGCACCTGTTGCGCCATGATTGCGAAGCGATTTAACCGCGTTCGCAAGATCATCGCGGTCAGTAGTCACCATGCCGCCTTCGCCTGTCGTCACCACTTTGCGCGGATGAAACGAAAAACAGCACAAATCCCCGAGCGCGCCAACGGGACGGCCCTTATAGGTGGTACCGACAGCGCATGCTGCATCTTCGATGATCGCGATTTTGCGAGGCGCGCATATGCCCTTCAGTTCATCCATTGGTGCAGCGAGACCGAAAAGATGCACCGCTACGATCGCCTTGGTGCGCGGCGTGATGGCGGCTTCAAGCGCTTTAGGATCGAAGTTGTAGGTCGCGAGATCAATATCAGCGAAGACCGCTTTCGCACCCACATATTCAGCCGCGTGTGCGCTCGTCACCCATGTAAATGCCGGCACAATCACTTCATCGCCCGGCCCCAGGCCCAGCGCCATTGTAGACAAGTGCAGCGCCGATGTGCACGACGTGCAAGCCAGCGCATGTTTGACCTTGTGGTGCGCTGCCATCAGCGCCTCAAAGCGCTCGGTCATCGGGCCTTGCGTGACCCATTTCGATTCAAGGACTGCACGGACCATGTCGAGCTCGCTCTCGTCAAAGCTTGGCTCGGTGATGTTGATGCGGCTATTTGTGGTCATTCGTTGCTCTTGCCCTGAGTCTCAAAAATGTTGTGGTTTTTTCCCATCGTCTCTCCCTGCATGTCACGCAACTCCTTGCACGAGCACAACACGGCCAACTTTTTGTCCATCGATCAGTAGTGATGAACGAATGCTGGCCGAGCCAAGACGCCGCTCAATTTGAGACTGAAAAACCTGCGGGCGCTGCTCCGGCAATGGCGCGGCCAATTCGAGACGTGCGATCAGCCATTTCCGGCCCTCTGTCGCCCGTTCCAGAATCTCATGCTTGGCAACGAGTGCGGCAACGACGTCAATTGGCTCGAATTCTCCTGCAGAATCGTTAATTGTCAACTCCTCACTATTCACCTGCAATCGTTCGTAAATGAGGTCATCATCGCCTGGATAGGTTTCTGTAACTGACGCGCGCGTCTCAAAAAAATAGCCCGAAATATCATCCCGGGAAGAGCGGTAGGAAAACGCCACTGGAGCTTCCACACTTATTTCAGCTGCGCCCTTTTTGAAAATAGAAATTCTCATCTGGTGTTTTGCAATTCGTGAAAAATCGATTTTGAGATCTGTGACCACCGATGCTCCGGCACGCTGCGCATGATCTATCAAAGCAGGATAGATGTCCGTACTATGCACGTACCGGCGCCGGCCACGCAGTCTTAATTGGATATCGTGCTCGTAACGCATCTCTAGGCGGTATCCTTCTGCGCGGCGATGTAGCTTTCCAGGGCAACGATGGAGTCGATTGCATTCAAATCCGCATCTGGAATCTTGATGTCAAAGGCCTCTTCAGCCTCCATTAGCACCGTTGTCACATCGAGCGAATCCATGCCGCTATCAATGAAGCTTTTTGCGGGATCACTTAAGTCAGGCGGGCGCTTCGAGCAGGCGTCTTTGATGATTTCTATAATCTGCTTGCGATACATGCTCACGCCGTCCTCCTCAACTTTCCGCTATCGCGCTGGTTTTTTTCGCGGCTGCGGAGCCCGCAACAACACCGACTCTCTCTGCCGGATTGCCGATGACCACCCAACCCTCAGGCACATGTTTTGTCACGGCCGACGCGATGCCAACCACCGCAAACCGGCCAACTGTACGGCCATCTAGGACAACGCTGTTTGGACCAACATGGGCACCGTAGCCGAGCACTGCACACCCGCACAATGTCGCATTGGGTCCGACATATCCGAAATCACCGACCTGGGCATCATGACCAATGTTTGCACCGGCGCGAAGGCTCGCCCAACGGCCAATCATCGCTTTTGGCTGAACCGTCACAAATGACGCTATGAACGAGCCAGGCGCGACGGTTGCCGTGCTCGCGACGACAGAAGATGGATGGCGGATGGAAGCCCAGCGTTCATCCGGTATGTTCAATGCCTCGATGCGCGCCGCGCGGCGTGGCATATCGCGAACTTTCTGAATTGCAGGCAAGAATTTAAATGTGGCATCAACGCTGGCCCAATCGTCCAGGCGTCCGAATACTTGCAAGCCGTCAACAACTCCGCCAGCATGGCCATCATCCATGAACCCTGCCAATCGCACGGGCTGTCCGGCCGCCGCGCATTGACGAATTGCCTCCGCGATCACCAATGCGTCTCCGCCCGCGCCAAGAATGACGACATTGGTTATTGCTGTGTTCATTCGACGCTGACCTTTGCCCGGAAGTTTGCCAGACCAAAGGATACTTCAGAAAACTCGCGCGAGACGCGGAAGCTGAACATGTTCAGTCGGCGCGCCAAAATCTC
>JAYTQI010000220.1:0-1948 GCA_043746825.1 Hyphomicrobium sp.
GCCCCCGCCCCCGAAAGCCGCTCTAGACAAGATGGCGGCGCTGTTGCCACAGTGCTGTTCATCCCATTGCGCCGCACAAAAAAAATATTTGTATACGTCCACGGAATACGACATCGAGGTCCCCAAATGAACGCCTTCCGCGCCCTTCTGCTGACTAAAACCGAGGCTGGGCACTTGCTCAGTGACACACAATTGACCGATGCGGACTTGATGGCGGGCGATGTCGATGTGCACGTCACGCATTCGACCGTCAATTTCAAAGATGGGCTCGTCATTCAGCGCAAGATCCCAATCAAACGCTATCCGCTCATCCCCGGCATTGATTTCGCGGGCACTGTGACGGCCTCTACAAACGCGAAATTCAAACCCGGTGATGATGTCATCCTCAACGGCTATGGCGCGTCCGAACGCCATCACGGTGGCTACGCTGAAAAGGCGCGCGTGCCAGGAGAGTGGCTGGTGAAGCGTCCCGCCGCGTTCTCACGCGCTGAAACTATGGCAATTGGCACCGCGGGATACACCGCGATGCTGTGTGTGCTGGCGCTCGAAGATCACGGCGTGACGCCAGCCAAAGGTCCGGTAGTGGTCTCGGGCGCCGCTGGCGGTGTTGGGTCTATTGCAGTCTCGGTACTCTCTAAGCTCGGCTATCATGTCATCGCTTCAACGGGCCGTCACGAGGAAGAAGGCTATCTCAAATCGCTGGGCGCATCCGAGATCATGGACCGCAAGGAATTATCGGGACCGGCGAAAGGCATCGATAAGGAACGCTGGGCCGGTGCCATCGATGTGGCTGGCAGTACGACACTCGCCAATCTTCTGGCTGGCACCAACTACGGCGGCTGCGTGGCGGCGACGGGACTCGCGCAAGGCGCTGATTTACCCGGCAGCGTCATCCCCTTCATCGTGCGCGCGGTGACGCTGGCTGGTGTCGATAGCGTCATGGCGCCGATGGCCAAACGCGAGCGGGCGTGGGGACGCTTGGGCCAAGATCTCGATCCAAAGAAACTCGCGGCCGTCACAACACAGCATTCATTGCGTGACGTGCCGCAACTTTCGCAGGATATTCTGGCAGGCAAAATCCGCGGCCGGGTTGTGGTGGAGATTTAGGGACTCAAATTTTCGTTGAGAGCTGATACGCCGCGAAGCACAATATTACGGCAAGCAGGCCACGCAAGAACCAGTCAGGTAAACGGCCGGTTAGGCGCGAACCAATGGCAATGCCGGGTAGCGAGCCCACGAGCAAAAGTCCGAGCAGCACAAAATTCGTATTTCCCATACTCATGTGGCCAAGCCCCGAGATGAGCGTCAACGGCACTGCATGAACGATGTCGGTGCCGATCAAGCGGCGGGTCATGAGGCGCGGATAGAGCATGGTCAGGATTACGACCCCAATGGCGCCCGCGCCGACAGAAGTCAGAGTGACTATCGAGCCAAGCACGAGCCCTAACAGAAGCGTCGGCACCGGCCGCACAGCAACATCCATGCCTTCTGTGGCACTTGGGCGGTTTCGCGTCATGATGGGGTACAACAGAATGGCAACCGAACTCATGATGAGGGCGACGACGAGCGCCTCCTTAATGAGCCGAGATAGAGCAGCCGTGTCGGGGTCTATAAAGGCGAGCAAAGCCAGCATGGCGATTGAACCGGGCACGCTGCCCGCTGCCAACCAGCCGACCATACGCCAATTGACGTTTCCGAAGTTGTGGTGCGGGTAAGCCGCCGACGCCTTGGTAATCGAGGCGAATAACAGGTCGGTTCCAACTGCCAGTGTCGGCGGCACGCCAACTTGCGTAATCAAAAACGGCGTCATCAGCGAACCAGCACCAACGCCCGTCATGCCAACAAGGAAGCCGACGACAAAGCCGCCAGCCACGATCAAGGGCCACACGTCGAGGAGTGAAGTATCTAACATGTGGCTCTGGCTGTTCTCATCTGCTGGCGGACTGGG
>JAYTQI010000221.1:0-1937 GCA_043746825.1 Hyphomicrobium sp.
GCTTCGGTCCAGATGACATCGCGCTCGGGTGGTGAATCTGACAGCATAAACCAGCGGGCGCAGTCGGCGCCGTAATGAGCGATAATGTCGTCAGGGTCGACGAGGTTCTTTTTCGATTTTGACATCTTCTCAATCGAGCCGATCGCGGCTGGCCGCCCTGAAGCAATTTCGATGGCGCGTCTTGTGCCGCCTTCGTCTTCGATTTTCACCTCGTTTGGCAGCAGCCAATAGCCGTCTTGTGTTTTGTAGGTCTCGTGCGTGACCATGCCTTGTGTGAACAGGGCTGCGAACGGCTCGCGCGTGTTGGTGGCGAAGCTGAGGTGGCCGGTGTCGGACATGGCGCGCGAGAAAAACCGCGAGTAGAGCAGGTGCAAAATCGCGTGCTCGATGCCGCCGATGTACTGGTCCACCGGCAGCCAATACTGCGCGGCTTTTTTATCGACGGGTTGCTTGGCGTGCGGGGCGGTGAAACGCACGAAGTACCAGGATGAATCGACGAAGGTGTCCATCGTGTCGGTTTCGCGCGTTGCTGGCTTTTTACATGTCGGGCAGATGCAATGTTTCCACGACGGATGGCGCTCGAGCGGATTGCCGGGTTTGTCGAAGGTGGCGTCCTCGGGCAGTTTTATGGGTAAGTCTTTGGCGTCGGCCGGCACCACGCCGCAGTCCCTGCAGTGGATGACCGGGATCGGACAGCCCCAATAGCGCTGGCGCGAGATGCCCCAATCACGCAGCCGGAAATTGACCTTGCGTGCGCCCTGCGGCTTGGACACCAGCTTCTGACTTTCGAGGCGTTTGGCAGCTTCCTCAAACGCGGCTTTGGTTGAAAGCCCATCGAGAAAACGCGAGTTGATCATCACGCCGTCTTCGTCATAGGCCTTATTTTTCAGCTCAAATGTTTTGGCATCCTCGCCGGGCGGCAGTATGACCGGAACAACTGGCAGGTCATAGCGGCGGGCAAAATCCATGTCGCGCTGGTCGCCAGACGGGCAGCCGAAGATCGCGCCGGTGCCGTACTCCATGAGCACGAAATTGGCGACGTAGACCGGCAGTTGCCAGTCCTTATCAAACGGATGGACGGCGCGAATGCCGGTATCGAAGCCCAGTTTCTCCGCAGTTTCGACGGCAGCGACTGTTGTGCCCATACGGCGGCACTCATCGCAGAACTCGGCGAGCTTTTTATTTTTTTCAGCGGCGGCTTTTGCAATCGGATGATCGGCGGCGACCGCTAGAAATGAGGCACCAAAAAGCGTGTCGGGCCGTGTCGTGTAGACTTCGATTTCGCTATGGCCTTTGGGCGCGGTTTTAGGCTCAAGCGCCCACCGCACCAGCATACCTTCTGAGCGGCCAATCCAGTTGGCCTGCATCAGGCGGACTTTCTCCGGCCAGTTGGTGAGCGTCTCGAGATCATCAAGCAGCTCTTGCGCGTAGTCGGTGATCTTGAAGAACCACTGGGTCAGCTCACGCTGTTCAACAAGCGCACCAGAGCGCCAGCCACGGCCATCAATGACCTGCTCATTGGCGAGCACAGTGTGATCAACCGGATCCCAGTTGACCTTGGAGGATTTGCGGTAAGCGATGCCCTTTTTCAGAAAATCCAGGAACATCTTTTGCTGGTGCTGATAGTAATCCGGCGAGCAGGTGGCGATCTCGCGTGACCAATCCAGCGACAGGCCCATCGATTTGAGCTGGCCGCGCATGGTGTCGATATTCTGATAGGTCCATTTCCCGGGGTGGACCTTACGCTCCATGGCGGCATTTTCAGCCGGCATGCCGAAGGCGTCCCAGCCCATGGGGTGGAGAACATTGAAGCCCTTCATGCGCTTATAGCGGGCAAACACGTCGCCCATCGCATAATTGCGGACGTGCCCCATGTGGATGCGCCCAGAGGGATAGGGAAACATCTCCAGGACGTAGCATTTGGGGCCTTTGGCGTC
>JAYTQI010000222.1:0-1936 GCA_043746825.1 Hyphomicrobium sp.
CCGAGCTGGCGGTGATACAGTTTCTGCACGATATCGGAGGCTTCCGTCCCCTTATCCGTCAAGCTGACGCGAACCGAGCGGCGGTCTGTGTCTGAGCGCTTGTAGTGGATGTAGCCCATGTCGACGAGCTTCTTGAGATTGTACGAAACGTTCGATCCCAAGTAGTAGCCGCGCGATTTCAGTTCGCCAGCCGTCAGTTCGCTTTCGCCGATGTTATACAGCAGCAAAGCCTGGACGCTGTTGAGTTCAGCGCCGCCCTGGCGGTCGAACTCGTCTTTGATGACATCGAGGAGAAGACGATGCAGACGCTCAATGAGCCGCAAAGCCTGGAGATATTCGGAGCGGAACGTTTCGTCCTGCACCGGCGCGCCTTTGCGCGCGATATCGAATGCTACACTCATAACTGCCTCTTACCTGTTTGACGCTTCCCGATTGTTTCCGGGTTGAGCAAACCATAACGCAGAGGACTAAATGGCGACTAAATAGATATAGTAAAAGAATAGTTCCGGGGGTGATTTAGAAGCCTTTTTTAATATGCTTTTGAGCGAAACAGTTGTGATGGAAAATTATCCCATAACGAGATGCAAGCAATTTTATCAATTCAGGCGCGGGACTTACATTCTAGCGGTTTGCATTTGCGCGCGCGTTGGCAATTCGAGGTCGCCGCTCGCAAGTGGCGCAAAATAGGACGCCAATTCAGCTTCCGTTACAGCTTCAATGGTGGCGTGCTGCCACGACGGCGCTCCATCCTTGTCGATGAGCGCCGCGCGGACACCCTCGTAGAAGTCGTGGCCATCAAGGCAACGCATCGCCAAGCGGTAATCCTGAATAAGCGTTTCCCGCAGATCCATTGTCCGGCAAGACCGCATGTGCCGGTCCGTCAACATCAGGGCCAAAGGTGAGCGCTTCATTAAATTTTCCAGCGACGCTTGCGCAAAGGCTTGGGCGGGACCTGATGCCGTTTTCAGATTGTGCAGAATTGCGGCAAGTGTCTCGCCCGAGAACAGGTCTTCGATAATTGCATGATCATTTTGCAAGGGGCCTGCAGCTTGCGGCTGGTGCAGGTCATCCAATACCGGGTCGATAGGCTCCGCTGACGCCAGCTTTTCGACGATCCCAGGAAATGCAGCAGCCGGAATGCAATGCGTCGCCAATCCCAGCCAATGGGCATCGGCACGGTCAATCATCCGGCCTGTAAGCCCCAAATAAAGACCGAGTGGCCAGGCCAAATGCGCCAGGACATGAGACACACCAACATCAGGAAATAAACCGATCGCCGTTTCCGGCATGGCGAATTTATATCCCTCACCAGCCACGCGATGCGTATTGTATAGCGTCAGCCCAGCGCCAGAGCCCATGCAGAGCCCATCGATAAACGACACCGTCGGTTTGGAAAAACAATCGAGCTGCCAATCCAGACTGTATTCACCCGCGAAATAAGATCGCGCCAGCGCCTTGTCGCGTTTTGCTGCTGCCACAATAGCGCGCACGTCGCCACCGGCGCAGAAGGCTTTCGGGCTCGCGGAATTGAGAACCACAACATAGATGTCAGGGTTGCGGGCAATGCGGCTGATCTCGTCGGCAACCGCGCGGCGCATCTCGTCGTCAAAAGCGTTCAACGCCGCCGGCCGGTTGAGCGTCAGGGTTATGGCGGCACCGTGGCGGCTGACGGCAACTTTCGCGACCACGGCTTCAGCCAGCGTCGCGCGCGGATCAGCAATCGGCTTTATGGTCTCGTTCATCAATCCCCGCGGCTACCCGCATCCTGGTTACACAGTTTCGCCCGACGTATGCCGCCTTTTCGATTGTTCCGCCACATTTAGCGGCTATACACGCCACTGGTTCGTCGTCACACTTACACGGATGATTCGCTCCGGCGGCACACTGGAACTTGTCAAGTCCGTGAAGCGTTTCTTCCACACTCGAATTAGCCTGG
>JAYTQI010000223.1:0-1935 GCA_043746825.1 Hyphomicrobium sp.
GCCTCTAGAGAAGGAATGATATACGAGGAGGCTAACCTCTCGCGTCGCATCGAGCCCGATTTGCCCTGGCCAATGGCTGAGTCGCCGGACATCAAACCAGTCCATGAAACTAGGCTTGTCCCAGAATCTCAGGGAGCTCCCAATCGCGCGGAGTCCCAGTATCGCAGGCTGTTGGCCCGAACTGATGTCGGCATGACAATGGCCGCAAGTCCGCTCGGGCGGGATGGAGGGAGCAGTGGCTTTGAACTCCGCATCGACGGACAATTTATTGGGTATCTCGGCGAACGGCAGGCTCGAAAGGATGCACGAAGTCACGACGATAAAGTCTTCAGACTCATCGCATGCGAGATTGAACGAATGAACCGGGAATAATTTCAGAGCTAAGTCTTACTTCGAGCACGCATTGCAAAATCTAAACCAACCTACTCTGCTCAACGGCCGCTGCGATGAAGCTCGCGAACAACGGATGCGGGTCGAAGGGGCGCGATTTCAACTCGGGGTGATATTGCACGCCGATGAACCAGGGGTGGTCCGGATATTCAACGGTTTCTGGCAACAGGCCATCCGGCGATAAACCGGCAAAGCGAAGGCCGCATTTTTCTAATCTCTCGCGATAGCGGGTGTTGACCTCGTAGCGGTGGCGGTGGCGTTCCGAGATGTGCGTATCGCCATAAACGCTCGCAATCTTGCTGCCCTCAGCCAACGCCGCCGCAAACGCGCCTAGGCGCATGGTGCCGCCAAGATCGCCACCGGCGCGGCGCTGCTCCAATTCGTTGCCGCGCATCCACTCCGTCATCATGCCAACGACCGGCTCATCGGTCACACCAAATTCTGTTGAACTCGCACCTTTGATGCCCGCCAAATTGCGCGCCGCTTCCAGGCACGCCATCTGCATCCCGAAACAGATGCCGAAGTAGGGCACCTTGCGTTCGCGGGCGAATTTAGCAGCCAGGATTTTGCCCTCAGCGCCGCGCTCGCCAAAACCGCCGGGCACCAGAATGCCATGCACGCCTTCAAGATAAGGCGCTGAATCCTCGCGCTCAAAAACTTCACTTTCAATCCAATCGAGTTTGACTTTGACGCGGTTGGCGATGCCGCCATGCACCAGTGCTTCGATCAGAGATTTGTACGCGTCCTTCAACCCGGTGTACTTGCCGACAATGGCGATTGTCACGGTGCCTTCAGGCGCCGCGATGTTGCGCGAGATATTTTCCCAGCGCGTCAGATCAGGTTTCGGCGCGCCGGTGATGCCAAAGGCTGCGAGCACTTCGCGGTCGATGCCTTCCCTGTGATAGGCAAGCGGCACATCGTAAATCGACGCCACGTCCAGCGCTTGGATGACCGCTTCCGGCCGGACATTACAAAACAGCGCGATCTTCTTGCGTTCACTCGCTGGGATTTCGCGGTCAGACCGGCACAGCAAAATATCTGGCTGAATGCCGATTGAGCGCAGCTCTTTGACAGAGTGCTGCGTTGGTTTGGTCTTCAACTCTCCGGCTGAGGGAATGTACGGCATCAGCGTCAGATGAATATAGACCGACGCCCCGCGCGGCAGATCGTTGCCAAGCTGGCGGATGGCCTCGAAAAACGGCAGGCCTTCAATGTCGCCGACGGTGCCGCCGATTTCGGTCAGCACAAAATCAACGTCCTCGTTTCCGTTCAAAACGAAATTTTTTATCGCATCTGTGACGTGCGGAATGACCTGCACGGTGCCGCCGAGATAATCACCGCGCCGCTCCTTGGTGAGGATCTCCTGATAAATCCGCCCCGTCGTGATGTTGTCGGATTTTTTGGCCGGCACGCCGGTGAAGCGCTCATAGTGGCCGAGATCGAGGTCGGTTTCCGCCCCGTCATCGGTCACAAAGACTTCGCCGTGCTGATACGGGCTCATGGTGCCCGGATCGACGTTGAGATAGGGGTCGAGCTTTTTGAGCC
>JAYTQI010000224.1:0-9881 GCA_043746825.1 Hyphomicrobium sp.
GAAGACGGATGGAGCGGGCGAAGGGAATCGAACCCTCGTCAACAGCTTGGGAAGCTGCCGCATTACCATTATGCTACGCCCGCCGCTGTTGCATGCAATACCACACGCTTTGCGTCAGTAAAAGCGCCGGTTGGTCGCCAGCTCGTTGCAACAAAAAACCCCAAGCTTTTGGCCTAGGGTCTCTTGCCGAAACTGGCGAACTGATTAGCGCTTGGCGAGCAGGTCGCGAATTTCCTTGAGGTAGGTTTCGCTTGGCGGCGGGGCTGCAGCCGCAGCGGCCGCTGGCTTTTTCATCGAGTTCATCGCCTTGACGAGCAAGAAGATCGCAAATGCTGTGATCAAGAACTTGATCAATGCATTGAGAAAGAGGCCGTAGCCAATGGCGACGCCCGGAATCTTCTTGGCTTCGTCAGCGGCTTGCAACGGGAACTTCAGCGTCGAAAAATCGAGCCCTGCCATCGCCAAGCCTATTGGTGGCATGATGACGTTGTCAACCAGCGTGCCAACGATGGGTGCGAACGCCGCGCCCATGATCACGCCGACGGCGAGATCGACGACGTTGCCCTTCATGGCGAAATCTTTGAATTCCTGGATCATGCTCATAGTCTCTGTCCTTCCCCTTTACTTTGTCTGGTCGCTCAAATCAGTGTCCCTCGCAGCGCCGTGCCGGAGTGGACGATACGTGCGCGAGTTCTCAGACCGTGATATCCACTCTGTGCTGCAGACTGAATGGCCGAGCCTAACCCAGCGATTCGATTGTAGAATTTAGGTTGTTTCCGTTGCAAGAGCAATCTAACGAACCTCGTTAAGACTGTTGTTCCAATTGGACAGGATAGCCCGGCCTTGCGCATAGTCGTGCCACGATGGCCTTGTATGCCTTAGCGAGACCATAGACGCAGAATTTAGCGAGTAAGATCATGATCGAGCGCAAAGAACGAAAACCCTACTGGCGGCATACCAAGTGGCAAATGCTGGCCAGCTTCTTGCCATTTCTGGCCGTTATGATCGTGCTGCCGCTCTATGCGGAAGAATTAAACCGCAGCCGGTTCTTAGGATTCCCTCTTGGATATTTCCTGGCGGCTCACGGGTTCTTCCTGATCGCCGTCATCACCGTTGCGAGCTACGTCAACCGCCAGAACGCTATTGACCATTGGCATGGTGCGCACGAGGACATCTGACGCGGCGCAAGACTGAGACCCGAGGATCAATCATGTCATTTCCGGCGCGCGCACGAATGGTCAATCCGCGGCTTGGCACCTTCTTCAGTATTTTCGCATCGCTGTTTGCGGCCCTGTTTTTTCTGGCCCTGATATCAGAACAATTGGCTGTCTCCGATCAGTGGCTGCGAATGTCATTGTTTGTTGGTCCGCTCATTCTTTATGCCGTCATTGGCGGGTCCGTCGCGACGCAAGATTCTCTGAGCTATTTCGCGGCAGGCCGCCGTGTGCCGGCTGGCTATACCGGACTGATCCTGGCGATGTGCGCCATCGGCTCGACATTTCTGGTCGCCGGAACAGGCGCCTTTTTCTTCGCTGGCTTTGACGCGCTTGTGCTGATGATCGGTGGGCTCGCTGGCTTTGTTTTCATGGCGATGATGCTGGCGCCGTTCTACCGCAAGTTTGGTGCCTACACGGTTCCAAGCTATCTCGGCCGCAGGTTCGAAAGCAGAGGCTTGCGGCTGGCGGCCGCCATGGTCGCGGCCGTGCCAACGCTGCTCATACTTTCAGCCGAATTGGGGCTTGGAGCCACGGTTGCAGCGCGGCTCACTGGCTTTACGCACTCGGCGATGGTGCTCACCCTTGTTGCTGCAGTAGCGATTGCGGTGGCTCCAGGTGGCAAGCGCGGGTTCACGTGGTGCGGGGTTGCGCAGGCGATTGCAGCGCTGTTGGCGCTTTGTGTTGTGGCCGTCACGGTGGCCGTGATCGTGACCAGTTTACCAGTCCCGCAGCTGACTCACGGCCCTTTAGTGCGTAATCTCGTGCGCAATGAGGTCAATCAGGGTTTGCAACTTTTAGCAGCGTGGCCCTTGCAGTTTGATCTGCCGGGAGAGGGGATGCACCCCTTGATCAAACCCTACACCTCGCCATTTGGCGCCATCGGTACGGTTGGGTTCACAATTGGCGGCCTTATGATCGCGACCGGTGTCGCGTCCGCCCCTTGGCTTTTACCACGCGTGGCTGCAACACCCGGCGTCTATGAAGCCCGCAAGTCACTTGGCTGGGCGACGGTGTTTTTTGGCCTGACCATGCTGACGGTTTCATCAGTCGCCGTGTTCATGCGCGAATTTGTTCTAGAACTCGTGATGAGCGAGCGGATTGGCGCGCTGCCAGGTTGGGTGACGGATGTTGTCGCGATGGACTTTGCGAGCTTTGATCAGGCGGCGGGCGGTTTCACGTTCGAGAGCTTGCGCTTTGATCGCGACGCGGTCCTGTTCGCGTTGCCGCTGGCGGCGGGCCTGCCGAAAGTCTTTGTCTATTTCATTTTTGCGGGTGTGATCGGCGCTGCGATGCTTGGCACCAGTGCTACAGCTGTTTCACTGGCAGCCATTCTGAGCGAGGATGTCGTGCAGGGCTTATCGTGGGAGGTGTCACCTAACCAGAACAGAGTCTGGCTGGCGCGCGGTTTCGTGGTGATAGCCGTCATTTGTGGTGGCACGCTGACGCTGCTTGCCCCAACGGACCCGCTCCGCCTCGTGCTTTGGGCCTTTGCTTTGACGGGGGCTAGTTTGTTCCCGGTTCTGGGGCTCTCGGTTTGGTGGAAACGGTTGACCAAGACGGGGGCACTCATTGGGATGCTGGCTGGATTTGGGACCGCAGCTTTCGCAATTTTTGCCAGTGAAGCGGGGACTTTTCCGGTGCCAAGCGCCATTGCTGGCATTCTCGGGCTTCCGGTTGCGACGGCGGTGGCGATTTTGGTCAGCTCATTTGTGCGCGAAATGAGCCGCCACGATCTGGAAGTCGTGCGCGATATCCGCGTTCCTGGCGGTGAGATCATCTATGATCGTGAAATGCGCCGCCTTCAGCTCAAGGCGCACACGCGGACTTAGAGGTTCAAAGCGCGCCTGAGCCCTTTTTGCCCTCCGAGGGGGGCTCTGGTTTTTCGATTCTTTGAATACGATCCCGGAACTTTTTGAAAAGCCGCTCGGCATAGTCGAGAGCCTTGTCGACCTCCTCCTCGCTGGGAAGCTGCATCTTGGGCGCCGGAACAGGCGGCACCTCACTACCGGCTGGCTTTCCCGTCTCAAGGCTGTCTTCCAGGGCCTTGACCCGGTCTCTCAGCGCTTTGTTTTCGGATTCAAGCTGGCTGGTTTTGCTGTCGGGTGTTTTGGCGCGCTCATCAACCGTCTCGCACTGCCATTGCTGGATTTTCAGTGCACAATGGGAAACCGCGCCCGTTTCTTTATCGAGGCGTAAATATCCGCCCTCGACCGGCGACATCGCAAAACGTCCCTTGCCGTCGTCCGGGGTGTCCGCACCGGCGGCGACTGGGATGAGGGTGACGCAACTCATGGTCGCAACAAGGGTCAAGCGCATCATGAGAAATCACTCCGGCCTCAGAATTGGTAACTTTGCGCACCTTAAGCCGTGACTATGGCGAGTCTCGGTATCGCGTGCTTATAGCCGAATCACCTCGTCATTATTCAGATAATGCTTCTGTTCTTGGTCGCCAAATTGTCAAAACTGTTGTGATTTAAGTTATTGTAATAAAATGATAAAAATAGATTATTTGAATTCCGGGACAGCTCTTAACTCTACGTTTACTGGCGGCTGAGACCTTCGCTCCAAGAGCTTGAATTGTGCCGCGTCCGGCTGAGAACCGCATTGACCTAAGCGGGTAGGGGACGCAACGCACACGCTCCCTCCCCGCCATTCTGGGCCGAGACGTTCAACAGCGCCGGACCGTTGCGAAGCCCGAGGGCGTTGAGGACAAAAAATGTCGAAAACGGATTGGAATGAGCAGCTTCGGCATGATGTTGATGCCATCAGGGCAGACAAGGCACACGATCAGATTGCGGCGTGTCAAGCCGGCGACCTGAAGGGTTTGTTGCATTCTATTGTCGATCAGCTCTCAGAGGCGGATCGCCGTCACAGTGACACGCTGCGTCAGATGCAAGACAAACTTGCCAACATGGGCCGCGAGGCACAATCGTTGCGCCCGCGTGTGCCAAGCCAATTTTCAGCCGCGTTTGAACGTGTCGAAGCCGGGATGTCGGAACTGGCGGCGCGCGTCGCGGAAGTAAGTGAAGGGCATAGCCGCACGCCCGAGCCAGCGTCATCTGCAGAATTTCCTGTTCCCACTCCAATGGCGGCTAACTCTTGGGCGCAGCCTAAACTGGCTGAGCCGCCGATGGCGTTGCGCTCAGCCGCTGATCCCAATGCTCAGTCAGCGCGCCGCCGCGAAGAAGAGGCAAGCCGCGCCCAGGGCGGCGTGGACACCTTCGATGTCATCGAGTCTTTGCCGGGCAATGTTGCCAATCCCTGGGAGCAGGATGCAGCGGACGCACTCGCTGGCATCTACGAGTCCGGCGAAGCGAGCTTCACACCCGCATTCACTTCGGGCGATTCTATTCCCAACTCTATTGAGACGTTTGCGCCAGTCATGATGGCCACACCGGCTTCGCAATTGGCAGCTTCCGCAGCCGCGATGTCAGGCGTCGACCGCTCTTGGCTTGAAGTGCGCTTCAGCGACATCTCGAATCATATCGAAGCGCAAATCAAAGATATCCATCACGATCAATCGTTCTTCGCGCTCGGTCAGCGGCTCGACCAATTTGAGCGGCAGTTTAATTCCGCAATTGATGGTGTTGCGACTCGCGCTGATGTCGAGGGCATCCGCCTGATTGAAGCGCATATGACTGAGCTTTCAGGGCACCTGGAATCTGCGCATCAGCAACTGACGCGTCTTGAAGTCATCGAAGATCAACTTGTTGGCCTTGCTGACAAGCTGGGCGATGTCCACCGCGCCGCTACAGCAAATGAAGGCCAAGATCTGGCCGGGCTTGACCCAGCTCCTGTGATTGACGTTCATGCAGTAGCGAAAGCCGCTGTCCAACAAGCCGCCGCGCATTTCGCCGAGATTCAGCCTCGTGCTCAAGCGGTTGAAGGCATCGACGAAGTCCGCAACATGATTCAGCGCCTGATGTCGGACACCCGGCAGGGCGAAGAAAATACAACAGCTCTCCTTGATACACTTCAGCAGGCCATGATCCGGCTGCTTGACCGCGTTGATGCCATGGAATTGACGCAGCATCAAAACGCGCTGGGCCAGACTGTGCCGCAGGATTATCTGCGCGAGCAGCCGCGCTTTGGTTCAGACAATCCAAGTCAACACATGCACGGTAACGGCGATCCGCTCGATGTAGCGGTTGCGGCCGTTGCGACACGGACAATGACTCCGTTTGCGCAATCTCCTGAGGACGATCTCGCCGCGTCAGCGTCAACAGCTCATGCCGCCGCTCGCGAGGCAGCACCCGCACCGGATCGCATTCGCCAAGATTTTATCGCTGACGCCCGCCGCGCTAAGATGCGGCTTGCTGCAGAAAACAATACTCCAAACGCGGCGGGGGATGTCGTCATTAAGCGCCCCGATTCTGCTGACAAGCCAGTGGCAGGCAAAGCTGCGCCCGCTTCCACCGCAGCAGGTGCTGCGAAAGCGGCAGCCGCTAAGGATAAAGCAAAAGGCACCACTGCAATGTCGCCGCGCGTGATGGTCATTGCCATCGCCGCACTGCTGGCTGGTGGACTCTATTTAGTCAATCCGTTTGGCGGACAGGATACACCGGTCTCCACGTTGACGCCTCTGCCGGCCCCTGGCGTCAGCAAGGCTGCGAAAATCAAGGATCCGGCCGCCAACAAAGAGGCAAATTCCGCAACGCAGGCGGCTCCAGGCGGCGCGGCGTCAAAGGCTGCAGAGGGCAACGATCCCGCTCAGCCCGCCGATCCTGAGGTTCAACCGGAAGGCGCGAAGAGGGACAGCGAAACGCACGGCGAAATTCTTCCTCCTGATGGCCGCGAAATCGCGGCTGGTTCGGCAACAGTCCCCCTCTCGGGTGTTGCCGTCGATGATGTCCGGCCAATGTCTTCGGCCGAAATGCAGCGGCTCAAACGCCAGCAGGCCATGGCAACGATGTCGGGTAAACTCGGACAGGCAGCGGCGCAAAATACGGCGCAAGCGATACCAGCAGCCCTGATGCCCGGCTTCGACGGAATGTTAACCAACCCGCAAGGCCAGACACCGAGTGGAAAGGGTGGAGTCACGTCTTCACCGCTTGATCTGCCACCCGCAAGCGTCGGCCCATTGTCCTTGCGGCTTGCCGCAGCTAACGGCGATCCTTCAGCAGAGTTCGAAGTTGGTGCGCGCTTGGCCGAAGGCAAGGGCACGGATCAGAATTTCAAAGATGCCGCCAAATGGTACCAGCGCTCGGCGTCGCGCGGTTTCGTACAGTCGCAATACCGGCTTGGTACGCTCTATGAGCGCGGCCTCGGTGTGAAGGCTGATCCGGCGCGCGCTGAAGACTGGTACAAACGCGCCGCCGAACAAGGCAACGTCAAAGCCATGCACAATCTTGCCGTGCTGAGCGCCAATCAGAATAAGTCTGCGCCTGACTATCCAACCGCCGCCAAATGGTTCACCGAAGCTGCTGAACGCGGCTTGTCGGATAGCCAATTCAACCTCGCCGTCCTGCATGAGAATGGACTCGGAGTGCCGCAAGACTTGAAGCAAGCCTACAAGTGGTTGTCGCTCTCGGCCCGCGGCGGCGACAAAGAAGCGGTGCGCAGGCGCGACATCTTAAAGGGCAAACTGACAGTCGAAGATCTGAACCAGGCAGAAGCCCTGGTCGCTGGGTTCAGAAACAAATCCCCCGAGCCGATGGCGAATGACGCCCGTACCGCTGGTGAGGCCTGGAAAAAGAACCCCACGAACGGCGTCAACGGCTAATCGTCTGACGCTTTTCGTGACTTGAAGCGGGCTGTCCTTCCCCGGCTGCCCGTTTCGGCTTTTTTGGCTTTGACAGGAGGCTGAGAAGCGGGCTTGTGATGGAGCATCATGTGTAGTCCGATTGCGGCGTGCCGGACCAATAGAATTGGAGACGGCCGGCGCCCCATCGTTAAGCGGGCCAAGCAATGCACGTCTACCTGCCGATTGCAGAAATGTCGGTCAACATTTTCGTCTATTTAGGGCTTGGCGCTGCGGTCGGTTTTTTGTCTGGCCTGTTCGGCGTTGGCGGCGGATTTTTGCTCACGCCCTTGCTGATTTTTCTCGGCATTCCTCCCGTTGTTGCCGTCGGCACGGGGACGGCCAACGTCGTGGCGACCTCAGTCTCAGGCGCTGTTGCGCAGTACCGCCGAAATAATGTTGACATCAAAATGGGTGTGGTCATGCTGTCGGGCGGCCTGATTGGCAGCAGCATCGGTGTAGAAACTGTGCGCCTGCTTCGTAAAGCTGGTCTCTTTGATCTCGTGATTTCGTTGAGCTACGTCACATTTCTCGGCGTCATAGGTGCCCTGATGATGATTGAAAGCCTCAACACCTACCGCAAGGCCAGCGCGGGTGTCGCGGTGAGCACCCGCAAGCCCGGCCAGCACAGCTGGGTTGATGGTCTGCCGTTCAAAATGCGCTTTCACCGCTCAAAACTGTATATCAGCGCCATCCCTCCGGCCTTGATAGGTATGTTTGTCGGGTTCATGGCTGCGGTCATGGGCATCGGCGGCGGGTTCGTGATCATTCCGGCGATGATTTATTTACTGCGCATGTCGACATCTGTGGTCATCGGGACGTCGCTGTTCCAGATTGTCTTTGTGGCGGCCTTTACGACCATTTTGCACGCAATTCAAAACAAAAGCGTTGATGTCGTGCTTGCCGCCCTGCTGATGATGGGCGGGGTTCTCGGCGCACAGTTTGGCGCCGTTGCTGGCCAGCGCCTGAAGGGAGAGGAGCTACGCATTCTGCTGGCGAGCCTGATCCTTATCGTTTGCATCCGGCTTGCGTTCGATCTCGTATCTGCACCAGATGAACTGTTCTCGTTTGGCGCCATCGGCGGAGCGAAATGATGAAGGGGCTGGCGGCATTTGTATTGATCATTGCAGGCATGTCCGCCATTGCGTCAAAGGCTTTCAGCGATACAGGCAAAGAAACAGTTGAGGCTGATGTTTCGACGCGAAGTGTCGCCATCACTTCGGACTTCACAGGCACTGAAATATTGATTTTCGGGACAGTCGAGAACAGCCGCCAATCAAGTGCGGAGGCTGGCACCTACGACGTCGTCGTGGTCGTTGAAGGAACGCCTGTTCCGCAAGTCGTGCGCCGGAAATCAAATTTCGCTGGTCTTGGGTTGTGGATTAATACCCGCGAAATCCGCTTTGCGTCATTTCCAAGCTACTATGCCATTGCCTCAACCCGGCCAGTTGAAGAAATCGCGGATCGTGCTACGCTAGACAAGCTCGAAATTGGCTTTGAGCATGTCCGCATGGTGCCGTCTGGATCGGGCACGCGCTTTGCACCAGCTGGACCGAAGGAAGCTAACGAATTCCGAAGCGCGGCCATTCGCTTAAAACTGCGCGACCGTCTTTACGTGACCAAGGATCAAGGCGTCGCATTCATCGGACGTAGCCTGTTCCGGTCAACCATTTCACTCCCCCCCAATGTTCCCGTCGGCCCATTGACGACGCGGGTTTATCTGTTCCGGGAAGGCCAAGTTCTCAGCCAGTATAAGAGCCAAGTGATACTTGAGCGTGCGGGGCTGGAGCGTTTTCTTTACGATAGTGCTCAGAAAGGCCCGCTGTTTTATGGCTTATCGACGGTGTTGTTTGCTGCAGGCGCGGGCCTAGCGGCAGCCTTCGCATTCCGCCGCCCAGGGCAGTAAGTTTTCCTAGTCCTCGCAAAGCTGGCGTGGAGCGACAGGATAAAGCCCATCTTGGCCAAGCATCCAAACCGCCATGGTGTCGCCGCCAAAGAGAGGTTCGAACACAGCGTCGAGGATATTGAGACCGCCAGAAAAAGCACTGAATGCAGGCATGATGAGGCGCAGGCCGTTGCTGACAAAGCATGGGCGGCGAATTGCCGTTCCGTTCATAACGAGGCGCGCCGCTGGGAACAAAGCGCCAGCTACTTCATGCGTTGTGGCGCCTAAGCGCGGTTTATGACTAAGCCGTATGCCCTCTACGGTCAGTTCCGGCACATACGTGCCGCCTAGACTGCTCTGCACCACGCGGCCAGCGTTAGGCGCAATCCAGATCCATTCGCGGTCCTCTTGAATAATGCGCAGTGTTTCTCGGTTATTTGCTGTCATTTCGTTGGCTGCGCCGCCATTTTGTGCGCCATCACCGAGAGCGATGATCGTGTCAGCGTCGTAGTTATCGATGAGGCCAGCAAGTGAACGCAGCATCTCGCCCGTGTCGCCGCTGGCGCGCGACTGGCCTTGAGGTTCTAACGGCGAACCGCTTGTGAGTTGGAGGTCTGACACAATCAATGCATTTTGCGACGGCCAATAGAGCGCGCCAGACATGTGCGCCCGAAACGATTTTCCGCAAACCGACACAGGCTGATCAGCAAAATCATCCAAGCCAATTCGATCTGGCCGTAAGCTTGTCATTCCGTCTCCCTGCATCGCCTCAGCGAAGCGCGTGGTAATATTTGATGCCTGATTCGGCCTGCTCTGCCTGTGTACTCCGCCGCCCAAGCCAGATCGAACGGTAGACGCTATCTTGGATTGCGGAGGTCACGGTAGCAATAGCATCTCGCCCGGCGGCAGCGGGCATGTTAGGAGCGCATACAGCTTGAGCGAAGCGTGAGGGACAAAATGGATCTACGTGGGTTCTTGGGCGGCCATCCGGTGTCAGTCGCTGTGCGGCTGGGCCTGCTATCGATTGTTGTTGGTGTCT
>JAYTQI010000225.1:0-1929 GCA_043746825.1 Hyphomicrobium sp.
TCAAAATCCCGTGTTCCGGGCCCTCCAGGCTTTGGCGGGTGGCGGCGCGAGCGCGGGGACGCTGCTCTTCTCGATGTTCACCGCACCATTGAGGTTCGCCGCGATGGACCGGCCTGGAAGCGGCTTTTATCTTACTTCGGCCCGGGCTATCTCATCGCCGTCGGTTACATGGACCCCGGCAACTGGGCCACTTCACTCGCGGGCGGCTCGGAGTTTGGCTACCAACTACTCGCCGTCGCCCTTGTCTCAAACATCATGGCCATCGTTCTGCAATCACTTGCGACGCGCTTGGCCGTTGGCTCCGGCCGCGATCTGGCGCAGTCGTGCCGCGACGGCTTTCCGAAATGGGCGTCATTGCCGCTCTGGGCCTTAGCGGAGCTGGCGATTGTCGCGACCGATTTGGCGGAGGTCATCGGTACCGCCATTGGCCTCAAACTTCTGTTTGATATACCGCTCGCCATCGGCGTTGTGATAACCGCGCTTGATGTCTTCCTCGTGCTGTTTCTGCAGCGCCTGGGCTTTCGCTATCTCGAGGCTTTTGTCGTTGCGGGGCTCGCTGTAATCGCACTCTGCTTCGGCACCCAGATGCTGCTTGCGAAACCTGAGTGGGCCGAGGTCGCGCGCGGTTTCGTACCAACGACCGAGATCGTCACCAATCCGCACATGCTGTATCTCGCGCTCGGCATCCTTGGCGCCACCGTCATGCCGCATAATCTGTATCTGCACTCGGCGATTATCGGCACCCGCAATTTCGGCCCCAGCGTTGCTGAGAAACGCGAGGCCTACCGGTTTGCAAGCATCGATTCAACAATCGCTTTGATGTTGGCCTTGCTGATCAACGCCGCAATCCTGATACTGGCCGGTGCGGCGTTTCATCAAAACGGCCGCACCGATGTCGTTGATCTCACGCAAGCCCACGATCTGTTGGCGCCGCTTCTCGGACCGTGGGCGCCAACTCTGTTTGCCGTCGCGCTGATCGCGTGCGGTTTGAATTCCACTGTCACGGCGACGTTAGCTGGCCAAGCGGTGATGGAGGGTTTTTTGAATTTGCGCATCCAGCCCTGGCTGCGCCGCTTGATCACCCGGTTGGCTGCCATCATTCCAGCAACTGCCGTTACAGTCCTGGCCGGTGAACAGGCGACCGCCAAACTGCTGATTTTAAGCCAGGTGGTTTTGAGCTTTCAGCTGCCGTTCGCGGTTCTGCCGCTCGTCTACTTCACGGCCCAAAAATCCAAGCTTGGCGAACTGGTTGCGCCGCGCTGGCTGACCCTCTTCGCGGCCATTATCGCCGCCGCCATCATCATCCTCAATGCCAAACTGATTTTGGATTTTGCTTCTGGTGGGCTGACCACTGGCGGGCATTAAGCTTGTCATTCTTGCAAGCTGCCGCTTCAGCGCGCTAGATAGCTGCTTTCTCAACCGCGAGTATGCGTCTCAATGTCCGTCACGTCACCCATTCATGTCATAGGCGCAGGCCTCGCTGGCTCAGAAGCCGCCCATCAGATTGCGGCTCAAGGCGTGCCCGTGGTGCTGCATGAAATGCGCCCCACCCGGATGACCGACGCCCACAAGACAGATGGCTGCGCCGAACTGGTGTGCTCGAATTCGTTCCGTTCGGATGATTGGGAGAACAACGCTGTTGGTCTGCTGCATGAAGAGATGCGGCGCGCCGGTTCACTGATCATGGCGGCGGGTGACGTGCACAAACTGCCAGCCGGCGGCGCGCTCGCGGTTGACCGCGACGCGTTTTCAGCCGAAGTGACGAAGCGGCTCGCTGCCAATCCGCTGATCACCATCTCACGCCGCGAGGTCGAAGGCCTGCCGCCAAGTAATTGGCAGAGCGTGATCGTTGCAACCGGCCCCTTAACCTCGCCCTCACTCAGTGAGGCCGTCGGCCAACTGACCGGTGAAGGCTCTCTCGCCTTCTTC
>JAYTQI010000226.1:0-4279 GCA_043746825.1 Hyphomicrobium sp.
GCGCCGGGCTTCACACCAGCCAATGTCGGGGCCGGCAAACTTAAATCCAAGTTTGGTGATGACGCGGGCCGACGCTGCATTATCTGAGAGGTGTTTGCACACAAAGCGTTTTACGCCGCATTTGGTGAAGCCGTAGCGCATCAAGGCGCTCGCCGCCTCCGTGGCGTATCCCTGGCCCCAGTAAGCTTTGCCGATCCAGTAGCCAAGTTCAGCGCTGCCGCTGCCGTCTGGCGTAAACCCACACACGCCTATCAGTTCGCCCGCGTGCTCAATGCCAAACACGACTTCACCTGTTACAAAGCCTTGAACCCACTGCTGCGCCGCCGTCTCGGAATAGGGATAAGGAATGCGTCCGGTCATGCTCGCCACTTCCCACACGCCTGCGAGCGCCGCGATGCGTGAGGCATCGGCCGGTTCAAGCGGGCGGAGGATGAGGCGCTTGGTTTTCATGGGGCCGCCGTTTCGGATCAGCGTGGTCAGCAAGCTATAATAAAAATGACAAGGGGACGGCAGCGCCATCCCCTTGTCAAATGCGTGACGGTTGCCGTGAGACTTACTCCGCAGCTGCAAGCTTGTGCGGCTTGACGGAAATAAAAATCCGGCCGTTGCGCTTGGTGTTGAATTCCACGTCGCCCTCGACAACGGCAAAAATCGTATGATCCGTGCCCATGCCAACGTTTGCGCCAGGGTGCCATTGCGTACCGCGCTGGCGGCACAAGATGTTACCCGGAATGACGTGCTCGCCGCCGTAGCGCTTGATGCCAAGGCGTTTGCTTTCAGAATCGCGGCCGTTGCGAGTCGAGCCGCCTGCTTTCTTCTGTGCCATAGAATAATCGTCCTCGAAGGCTTGGCGGCTTTAAGCGCCGGTGATGCTGGTGATCTTGATTGTCGAGAGGTCCTGGCGATGGCCAATCTTGCGGCGCGAATTTTTGCGGCGCCGCTTCTTGAAGGCGATCAGCTTGGGACCGCGTGACTGCGCCACGAGCTCGCCAATAACTTTGGCGCCAGCAACGGTTGGCGTACCGACCTTTACGCCTGCGCCTGATCCGACCATCAAAACGTGGTCGAATTCGATTTTTGTGCCGGCTTCACCGGGGAGTCTTTCGATCTTGAGGACATCGTCCTTGGCAACGCGATATTGCTTGCCGCCTGTCTTGATGACAGCGTACATGGCTTGACCTTCCTTTATCCGCGCCCTATGGCGCCACCAAATTTTGGTGGACTTTCAGGGAGTTGCTGACGTTTGCCAGCGGAGCCTCGGGCAGCGCGTTGTGCGCGATCAGCTTGTAGCCGCCGCGAGAGCGGCTTTATGGGCGACTTTCCGGTCTATTGTCAATTGGGCCACGTAAACATTGCAAGACGTCACATCAAGCATGCAATCGGCTGTGTACGCCTTGGAAATGGCCAAGACAGCTCACATATCAATTGAGTCTTAGGGGCTCCTCATCAATGCCAATCAGTCACGCGCGGCCGCCATTAGGCTTTGTATCGCATGCGGCATTGCCTGCCATCCCGGTTCAGGAGACCGGGCGGGATTTCGCGCTCGCAACCTTGAGCGCGCACAAGGCCCGCGCTAACGCTTTGATGGATCTCGCGACCGCGCGCTATCCTGTGAGATTGCTGACCACGCTGGATCGTGTATCGCGGGCTTGGCTGGTGCGGTGGGATAATGCGCACTTGGCCGAGATCGACGCTGTTGCGGCGGCCTTGGGCCGGCCCGGCGCCTACTTCTTTTCCGTCAATTATGAGTGGGGCTGCACCTGCCGCGTCGCGCCTTCAAGTGATCGCTCGTCTGCGCGCTTGATACGGGTGCTGGATTGGCTCACTCCCGGGCTTGGACGCAATATCATTTTGGCACGCGTCTCCGGCGCACCAGCGGGCCCCTACGTTACACTCACGTGGCCTGGATATACTGGCGTTTTACAGGCCATGGCGCCGGGGCGGTTTTCAGCCGCGCTCAACCAGGCGCCGATGCGCAAAAGTGCCGGGTTCTATTATCTCGATTGGGCGGCGAATAAAAAGCGCGTCTGGTCGATGCCGCATCCGACGCCCGCCCATTTGCTGCGCGAAGTGGTCGAAACAGCGACGACGTTTGCCGAGGCCAAGCGCATGTTAGCTGAGCGGCCGATTTCAACGCCGACAATCTTCTCGCTCGCAGGCTTAGATGCCGGAGAAACCGCTGTCATCGAGCGCCAGGAAACGGAAGCCCGGGTGCGCGATGGGGTCCAGGTTGCAGCCAATCATTGGGAAAGTGCCGGCTGGCATGGACACGCGCGCGGCGCTAACAGCCCGGGCCGGGCCCGTCTGATCAGTGACGTCAGCCCAGAATTCGATAGCAACTTCCCCTGGCTGAAAGCACCGATCCTCAATGCCCGCACCCGCCTTGCCATGGTCGCGGATGCACGGGAAGGCCGGCTTATTGCGCAGGGTTATGAGGACGGAGCGCCCGCCACTGAGCCCGTTTCACTCACCTGGAACCTGGGCGCGTAAGTCTGCTTGCACAAGTGCGATCAAGTAGCTAAAAGCCCGGCTTCTGGAGAGGTGGCAGAGTGGTCGATCGCGTCGCACTCGAAATGCGAAGTACGGGCAACTGTACCGGGGGTTCGAATCCCTCCCTCTCCGCCATTTGCCTCCACCAAGCAACTATCCAGGCTGGAACCTGCGCACAAGCCGGCCGGCCAAGTAGACAACGAAAGGGATTCCCAAGCCGATAACGGCGGCATTCAGCGCGTAGTAAACGAGGGCTTCGGTGTAGACGGTCTGTGTCTCGGCATCGAGGGTGCTCATATCAAGCGGCACCGCTGGCCAGTGCTGCCAGGCGCGATAGCCAACAAAGCCAAGCCAAGCGAGGCTGAGCAGCAACCACAACCAGTACAACTTACTCGTTCGCTTTTCGGTCAGGGTCATCGGTGGTCTTTCTATTACGCAGGTCACAGTCCAGGTTCAATTCATGTCTTGCTAACGCGGCATTGTCACCGCTTCAGGGCTACACCCCAGTCTGGCTAAAATGGTTCCTGAACTTGGCGGACCAATGGCCCGCCATCAGTTCGGTACGAAAAATCGAGAATAAGGTTGAAAACCTCGTCGTCCCAATCTCTCGGGTAACTTCCCTTTGGCGCGCCGAGGGCAGCGGCTAGGGAGGGCAGGTTGCCGTGGTGCCAGCATATGACGATCAGCTTGCCCGCGTAAATGGCATCGCTCAAGAGCGCCCCGGCCAAGTCGCCAAATTGTTTGTCCTTATAGGTGCTCTGCAGGGGTACGCCGGTGGCCGCTTCTAATGGCTGAAGCGTCTCGATCGAGCGGTTCGAATTATCGGAAGGAGCGGCGGCGAGCAAGAAGTCAGGTTTTCCGAAAGTGGCTGGAATGTATTCGGCCAGTTTTTCGGCCCGCTTGCGGCCCTCTTGCGAAAGATGATAATCGGACTTTTCGCCGGTCTTTTCGGCGTGGCGCATGAGCAGGATGCGGGCAGGGCCGGCATATTGGCGGCCAGGTCCTGTCGCGCCGGCCTCTCGTCCAGCCGCAGACTTACGGCCTCTGAAGAGGCGGGCAATCCAGTCGAATATCTTGCCGAAGCTGAGAATTACGCTGGTGTCGCGATCATGGCGTCGTGTGAATGGCACCGGGGACAACGATAATGAACGCATGTGTTTCTTGCCCCTTTTAGCTGCGGCTAGCTGGGCTTTGAGCCCTGGCATCGTCATGCCATATCTGCACCGCAAAAACAAATGGCGGGGTCAGGCCAAACTGAGTGTGTAAACGGCGCGTTACCATTGGCCAGGCTGGATGCCAATTCATTTTGACCTTGAACGGATCCGTCAACTCTTGAGCAACCTTCATGAGATACTACTCAAACTAAATCTGGTTCAGTAGATATTTTACCGAGTCACATATGTCTGCATACTTGTTTGAGCAGCAGCTTCTCGAGCGCCTGACGGATATCTCTGAGCTTGCTTTGAGCGGCTTTGTCGCCCGCGCAGGCTTGACTGGGGCGGGCGTTACGGTCCTCAAAGGCCGGACCTATTTCGGGGCTTGGCGAATGATGGCGGGGACCCTGGTTTGGACCTACGCGATGACGAGTGACATACCGTATTACGCGCCGTCCGTCGATGATGCCGTGCGCCACACCATGATGATGGTCTTGCGCGAACTCCAGCAGAGCCGCGCCCTGCGCCAGCCGGCATATGCGTTGGCGCGATAGACGTCGCCATCGATCTCAAGTCCTTGGTGCAAAGCTCTCAGCGATATCTTTGGCTTCCTTCAGTCCGCAATGCAGGTCATC
>JAYTQI010000227.1:0-9854 GCA_043746825.1 Hyphomicrobium sp.
GCAGCAGAAGGCTACGCGCGCTCGACCGGCAAGGTTGGTGTGGTGCTAGTGACCTCAGGTCCTGGCGCGACGAATGCCGTGACGGGCCTGACAGACGCCTTGATGGATTCCATTCCTGTGGTTTGCATTACCGGACAGGTGCCCACGCACCTGATTGGGAACGACGCGTTCCAGGAATGCGATACCGTTGGGATCACGCGCCCCTGCACCAAGCACAACTGGCTGGTGAAAAACGTCAACGACTTGTCGCGCATTCTGCACGAGGCGTTTCACATCGCGCGCACGGGCCGGCCGGGCCCCGTCGTTGTCGATATTCCGAAGGACATCCAGTTTGCGACAGGCGCCTATCTCGGGCCGTCGAACATCCAGCACAAGACCTACAAACCGAAATTGAAACCGGATCAAACGCCAGTGCGCGAAGCCGTCGATCTGATCGCGTCGGCCAAAAGACCGGTCTTTTACACGGGCGGCGGCGTTATAAATTCGGGCCCAAAAGCCAGCCAGCTGCTGCGCGAGTTCGTGCGCTTGACCGGCTATCCGATTACCTCAACGCTGATGGGCCTCGGCGCGTATCCGGCCTCCGACAAGCAGTGGCTTGGCATGCTCGGCATGCACGGCACTTACGAAGCCAACTTGGCGATGCACGATTGCGACGTGATGATCAATATCGGCGCGCGCTTTGATGACCGTATCACCGGCCGCATCGATGCGTTCTCGCCGGGCTCCAAAAAAATCCATGTCGATATCGATGCGTCGTCGATCAACAAGAACGTGCGCGCCGATATTCCGATCATCGGCGATTGCGCCTATGTGATTGAGGATATGCTGCGGATTTGGAAAGCCAAAGCACCGGTGCTTGACAAGGCATCGCACAAAGGCTGGTGGAAGCAAATCGACACCTGGCGGGCGCGGAAATCGCTAACCTACAAGAACTCTAAAGACATCATCATGCCGCAATACGCGCTTGAGCGGTTGCAGGCGCTGACGAAAGACCGCGACACCTACATCACCACGGAAGTTGGCCAGCATCAGATGTGGGCCGCACAGTTTATGCACTTCGAGGAGCCAAACCGCTGGATGACATCGGGCGGCCTCGGCACCATGGGTTATGGCTTGCCAGCCGCCATTGGCGTGCAGCTCGCGCATCCCAAATCTCTGGTCATTGATGTTGCGGGTGACGCCTCGATCCTGATGAACATCCAGGAATGCTCAACCGCGGTGCAGTTCAATCTGCCGGTTAAAGTTTTCATCATGAACAACGAGTACATGGGCATGGTGCGCCAATGGCAGCAACTGCTGCACGGCAATCGCTTGTCGCACAGCTACACCGAAAGCTTGCCGGACTTCGTGAAGCTCGCTGACGCTTATGGCTGGACTGGCATGCGCTGCGACCACCCTGCCGATCTTGATGACGCCATTTTAGCGATGATCAACACCAAAGGTCCGGTGATCTTCGATTGCCGCATCGCCAAACTTGCCAACTGCTTCCCAATGATCCCATCTGGCAAGGCTCACAACGAGATGCTGCTGGGCGAGACCAGCGACGAAGACGTCGGCCGCGCTATCGGCAAAGAAGGCAAGGTGCTGGTTTGAAAAAATATCGCTGGCTCTTTGGGATGGTTCTATTCTCGCTATTTTCAGCTGCGCCCGCGTTCGCCGAAAAAGCCTCATGGGACCATGTCGCCAACGTCAAGGACGCGGCGGACCGCCTTGCGAAGCTGCATCGTGTCGAGGGCTCGAAAGGGGTGCTGAAATTCCTTGATGCCTGTTACCGCACGCATTTGTTGGCGAGTACGTACACCGCAGGACTTGAGAGCTGCATGGCGCAAGATTATATGCACACCCAAGTTTTGGCGCAGATCTATGCGCGGCTGCCACCAGAAGAGCGGGCAAAATCCGGGGCGCCGTCGCCTGAGTTGATCGCCCAAGGCATGGGGCAACGGTTCATGGTTGCGTTCTCGCAATACAAAGTTTCGGGTGCGGAGGCGGAGGCCTTTAAGAAAAACGTCGATACCCATGGTCTTCCGATTTTTCTCAAAGCTGTTTTTCCGAAGTCAAACAATAGCGATGCGGCGCCCGGTGCCGACGCCGAAAAGAAGAAGAATTAGGCACCCACATGCTGCACCTCGTCATCGCCAACAAACTCTATTCGTCCTGGTCGCTGCGGCCATGGATGGTGATGCGCGCCTTTGATATCGCGTTTGACGAAACGGTCATTCCGCTAAAGCAGCCAGATACGAAAGAGCGTATCTCAAAGGCCTCACCGTCAGGCAAGGTGCCGGTGCTCAACGACGGCGGCACTCAGATCTGGGAAAGCCTCGCCATTGTCGAGTATTTGGCTGAAAAATATCCAGACAAGGCGATCTGGCCCAAGGACGTGACGGCACGGGGGCACGCCCGCGCCATTTCAAACGAGATGCACGGCGGCTTCCAGACGTTGCGCCAGAGCTGCCCGATGAATTTAGGTAAACGCTTTGCGCCGCCACCGATGAATGACGATCTTAAAATCAACGTTGCGCGCGTCGAACAGATCTGGCGCGAGACGCGGGCTAAATTTGGACAGAGTGGACCTTTTTTATATGGATCGTTCTCAGCCGCTGATGCCATGTACGCGCCGGTTGTCACCCGCCTAGACACGTATCAAATTCCGGTCGCGGATGAGACACGAAAATATATGGATGCTGTTCTCCGCCACCCCGCGTACCTCGCCTGGAAGGCGGCCGCCGTCAAAGAACCCTGGATAATACCTGAGTACGAAGCTGGCCACACAGCCGTTGAAAACCTGCGCCCTTAAGCAAAGAGACAATCATGGCCGAGCACCCAACCCAGTCGCATTATCCAAGCCCTCTCAAGGCTCAAGAGGTGGTGTCGCGCACGCTATCGATCATCGTCGATAACGAGCCGGGCGTGCTGGCGCGCGTCATTGGTTTGTTCTCAGGGCGCGGGTACAACATTGACTCACTCACCGTCACCGAGACCGAGCACGAGAAGCATATCTCGCGCATCACGATTATCACGCGCGGAACGCCCAACGTGATTGAGCAGATCAAGCATCAGCTCGAAAGGCTTGTGCCTGTCCACCGGGTCCGGGATTTGACAGCTGAGGGTGCATCCATCGAGCGCGAGCTCGCTTTGATCAAAGTCTCAGGCAAAGGCGACAAGCGTATTGAAGCCCTGCGGCTGGCTGAAATTTTCCGTGCCAAGGTCATTGATACCTCGATCGAGCACTTTGTTTTTGAGGTTACTGGTAAGCCGTCGAAAATCGAGACCTTTATTCAGATCATGACGGAGCTTGGTCTGGTCGAGGTTTCGCGCACCGGCATTGCGGCCATCGGACGAGGGCCTGCCACGCTTTAGAATTAGCTGCGGCGCTAGCCTCAGTGGATGTCGGCGGCTGCGGCGCCCAATGCGATCGACGGATCAACAGCATCTGGGGCCTGTAACTTGGCGTTCTCGTGAGCAATGGTTTGAGATGGTAAAGAGATCACGAGGTTCTCATCAAGGCCACTGATGGCTTGCTTAGTGAGCGAAAGGAATCCGATTTCATTTCCTGAAGAAGGATAGAGCGGTACGGCCAACGGCGGATTGCTCATCACCACAAAGAACGCCTGTAAGCGCGGACGGTATTGGCCGGTCGTCATCTTTTCACAGCGATCAGGGCCCCGGGCGGCGGCGCATTGCCGGAGTGTTTTGAAAGGTGTTGCTTGGGTCTCATGAATGCGAATTGCCTGCTCAATAGCTTTGTCGCAGTTCTCGGGTGAGAGTTTTTTGCTTTCGGAGCAGTCCTGAGACGAGATAAACACGCCCCGCTCAACCGCCACCTCGGCCACGGGTTTGGCGGGAGGTGCAGTGTCGCCGCACCCGCCAAGCAGAACTACTGCGGTCAAGGTCGAGACCAGAGAGCATTTAGACATAACGAATGGCCCTCTTCATGCAGGGTTTTGAATCAGTTCCTTCAGTGTGCCCCAGCTACGGTTAGGAACTGGTTAACGATTTGGGTTTGAGGGAAAGAGAGCGCCAAAAAGCCACCCCGGGCAACGGGGCGTTGAAACGGCGGCGGGTTGTGAGTAGTTTGCCCCCGACTTAACTAGGGCCGCTCCGTTTCGGTCCTATACAACTTCCAGCCCGAACGTCGCTTTCGACCGGGGAACCCGAGAGGCCGCCCATGCGCGTCTATTATGACCGTGATGCCGACATTAACCTGATCAAATCCAAGAAAGTCGTGATCGTCGGCTATGGAAGCCAGGGGCATGCCCATGCCTTGAACCTGCGGGACAGCGGCTGCAAGGATGTCGTCATCGCTCTGCGCAAGGGCTCAGTCACGGCCGCCAAGTGCGAAAAAGAAAAGCTCAAGGTGATGGAAGTTGCTGACGCCGCCAAATGGGCCGACGTCATCATGATGCTGACGCCAGATGAATTGCAGGCTGAGATCTATCGCGACCATCTCCACGCCAATATGAAAAAAGGTGCGGCGTTGATGTTCGCGCATGGCCTCAACGTCCATTTCAATTTGATTGAGCCACGCGAAGATCTCGACGTCGGCATGGTCGCGCCTAAAGGTCCAGGGCACACGGTGCGCGGCGAATATCAAAAGGGTGGCGGCGTGCCATGCCTGATCGCGATCCACCAAGACAAAAGTGGCAATGCCCATGATCTGTTCCTGTCCTACGCGTCAGGCGTTGGCGGCGGACGCTCAGGCGTCATCGAGACGACTTTTAAAGAAGAGTGTGAAACCGATTTGTTCGGCGAGCAGGCCGTGCTGTGCGGTGGCTTGGTTGAGTTGATCCGCGCTGGCTTTGAGACGCTCGTTGAAGCCGGCTATGCGCCCGAGATGGCCTATTTTGAATGCCTGCACGAAGTGAAGCTGATCGTCGATCTGATTTATGAGGGCGGCATTGCCAACATGAATTACTCGATCTCGAATACGGCCGAGTTTGGCGAGTACCAGACCGGCCCGCGCATCGTGACGCCTGAGACTAAAGCCGAGATGAAGCGCGTTTTGACCGATATTCAGATGGGCCGCTTCACACGCGACTGGATGCTGGAATGCAAGGCCGGTCAGCCAAACTTCAAGGCGATGCGGCGCATGAACGACAAGCATCAGATCGAAGAAGTCGGCGCCAAGCTCCGCGCCATGATGCCTTGGATTGCAAAGAACAAGCTGGTCGATAAAGGCCGGAATTAAAGAAAAGCTCTGAATATGACGAGATTTTCGGCGGTGCAGCCAGTTCTGCACCGCCAATTTTGTGCTGGGCTTGTCATAAAAATGTTATGGACTACGCTCCGTCCCCGGATGGCAAGGGGATCGTCGCCATATGCAGTTTCTCTCGAAAAGGTGGCGATGGGCCATCCAGGTCTTGGCGCTGGCGGCGCTTTGTGATTTCGCACCTGTCATGTGCGGGCGCCTTTCCGCTGAGGATGCGGCGCCGCAAGCGGCTGTTCCAGAAGCGGTACGCAATGCGGCCGTCGCCGGCGCACCGCCTGCCCCCGATGAAGTCAAAGTTGGCGTCTACGTCAATGACATCCATGAACTCGATTTTCGCACCAACAGCTATTCCGTCGATCTGTACATCTGGTTCCGCTGGCGCAATAGCGGGTCCAATCCGGTAAAAGGCATGGAGTTCATGAACCGTTTTACGCCAACCGATCACCAGCGCGACACTCTACTGGAAAAACCTAAAGCCATGCCGGACGGTTCGTTCTACGGCATCATCCGCGAGCAGGGCCGGTTTTCGGCAAAGTTCCGTCTTGAGCGCTACCCCTATGACGAGCAGGTCCTCAAAGTCGTTTTCGAAGATTCGGTATCGACAATTGGATTGCAGAGGTATGCCCCCGACACTGTCGCCATTTCGATGAACCCGGAGATTACACTGCCCGGATACAAAGTGGGCCGCCCCTCGTTGCATGTGATCACGAACGTCTATCCAACCAACTTCGGTGATATCAGTCTCACCCAAGGCGAGGCCTATTCGCGTGTTATCGTCGAAATGCCCGTGACAAGGCCCCTGTTCACGGCGTCGATCAAGAATTTTGTGCCGATCTTGCTAATTATCGTCTGTTCGACGCTAGTCTTGCTGGTGCGTCCGCTTTACGTCGAAGGCCGGATCGGCCTCTGCATCACGGCTCTTCTCACGCTCGTCGCCCTTCAATTGACTGCGGCGGCGACGCTGCCGGATGTCGATTATCTCATGCTGATCGATAAGGCTTATCTCGTCTCGTATGCCTACATCATTGCGGTGTTATCGCGCGTGGTGTGGGCGTCGTGGGTCGAGACGGGCGACAAATCTGAAGAGACTGTCCGATCAGGCGACAGGCGCGCCGCGCTCATCCTCGTATTCGCCTATGCTGCGATCATGGCCACGACATTTGGCTGGGCGCTTGCGCGGCCAGTCACGCAATTGGCGGCCGGGTAAATTTTTGGATCGTGATGAAATCGCGCAACACGTAAGGGACTCGCGCTGCCGTTCTCTTGGGGAGGGTTATGGCGCGGCAGCGCGAGCTGGTCCTGTCGAGACTGAAACTTTTAACCCGGTTACGCAGGTATGGGCCTCAAGTCCGACACGGGCGGCAGAGGAGCGGGGACCTCTACCGCCCGTTCCCGATGAGGCTTCTTGTAAAAGCACCATCGGAGCTGAGCTGGAGTAATGTGCAGGCTGGCTTTGACCAGTTGATGCACAGGCTCCGAATTCGCATTCTTATGGATCCTTGCTCTCGCGAAAGTGGATCCAGGACTTTGTTGCAACATCCCATTTTGATTTGGGGCTGCGGATGGTTGAAAGCTTGACTATTACCCCCCAGCGTCTCGGTCGAAGTCCTGATATCAATCTGAAAACTTGTCGGTCTCATGACCGAATTGCGTTAAGATTTTTCACTTCCCACTTTTTCTGCGGCCTACGTATTTGATATATCCGGGATTATAGGTGCTTTGAGCATTTCGCAATATGTGGCGGCTGGTAACATCTGTGGCGGTAACAGGGTGCAATCATGTCGGGCCGAGTGAGATCAGGGACGCGCAGGACATGCCAAAAATTCTGGGTGAGGCCGCCGTTCTCAAGATTGCTGAGGTTAGTCTGCGCGTTGTCAGCCGCGACTGGGATTACGCGCGCGCCAATCACGATAAGATCGCGGAACATTGGTTGCGCGCGAGCCCGGCTAACCCTGGATACTTCAATGGCGTCATTCACCTCATCGAACGTCTCGAAATGGATAGCCATCACATCCAGGCTGACCTCATCAAAACCGATTTCAAGAGTTTTCTATACTGGCGCGATTTAGGCTTTCCAGCCGAGGCCAAGGTGCTGGACGGTTTTGGTTCAGCTCTCCTGCGATCAATCGAAGGCCACATCCTGCTTGGCCGCCAGCGGCGCGGCAATATCAACGCGGGTCTAAGTTACTTGCCCGGAGGCTTTATCGATGCCCGCGATGTTGGGCCTGACGGCGTCATAGGCATAAGAGCCAGCATTGCGCGGGAAGTGTTCGAGGAAACGGGCCTTAGACCGGCCGACCTTTTCGCCTTGCCAGGTTTCATCGTGACGCGCACCGGCGCTCAGGTTTCCATCGCAGTTGAGTATCGCTCGAGCCTGTCGTCAGCCCAGCTCGTGGCCCAAATCCACGCCCACCTGGCCAGTGAGGTTGATCCTGAATTAGAGAGAATGGTTGTGGTGCGGGGGAATGAGGATTGCCGCGGCCTCACTATGCCGCCCTATGCCCGTGTCCTTCTCGCCCATCTCTTCAAAGGTCTCTAAATCTTTCAACTCTGAAAAATAACTTGGCGCTGTGCCGCGCTTAGCCCATGGTGCCGCCGCTTCGGGCAGGGCGCCTGGATCCAAATAGCGGGGGCTAAATGACGCTCAACTATTACATTATCGATGTTTTCACCGAACGCCCGTTTGGCGGCAACCCGCTCGCGGTTGTTCTTGACGCCGACCGACTGACGGTGCCCGAGATGCAGGCCATCGCGCGAGAGTTCAATCTCTCCGAAACTGTCTTTGTCCTCAAGGCTGTGAGTCAGGGGCATACGGCGCGGGTGCGGATATTCACGCCAACGCGGGAAATCCCTTTTGCCGGCCATCCAACGCTCGGCACGGCGGTGCTGCTGGCAGAGTTGCGAATGGGCGATTTCAAAGGCGAGCGTGATGCCATTATCGCGCTGGAGGAAGAGATTGGCAGTGTCAGGGTTGGCATTCGCCTGCGTGAGGGCCATGCTGCGTTCGGTGAGTTCGATGCGCCGAAACTTCCCAATGAGCCGGAGGAGCTGACACAGCCTGAGGAACTCGCCGCCGCGATCGGTTTGATTCCAAACGAGGTAGGCTTTGAAAACCACAAACCCATGCTGCTGACCGGCTCAAGTAGTTTTGCGTATATGCCGGTCGCAAGCCTGGAAGCGATGAGCAAACTCCGCATCAGCCCCGTTCATTGGGCGCGCGCATTCACGGATCGCAAGGTCGATGGCGTGTACGTCTATACCCGCCAGTGTGTGAGGTCCCACGCGGCGTTCCACGCCCGGATGTTTGCACCCGATATGGGCATCCCGGAAGACCCGGCGACGGGTTCCGCAGCCATTGGGTTTGCGCGCATTATTCAGGTCTTCGATGCGCTGCCTGAAGGCAGCCACAAGCGCACCGTTGAGCAGGGCTTAGAGATGGGCCGCCCGAGCGCCATTCAGCTGGTGATTGCTTGTGGCCGCGGCCGTCTCGATGGCGTGCGCATCGGCGGCCATGCCGTGCGGGTGGCCGAAGGGAAGCTGGCGGTCTGAGACCGGCACTTTTGTGGGGTGCTACAACTGGATCCTTGCATTTCGTCAAAGGGCCGGGCTTAAGTTGACGCCTGTTTGCTGGCGGTCACTCGCCATGCGCCGCGATTGGAGATATGACGGTCTCATGATGAGCCAGGTGCACGCTATTTTGGGCCGATTTCTGCAGGCATTCCTGGCAGATGAGCCCGTGTGCGTCAGGCCCGCTCAGCTCTCGCTTACTGGCCCCTGGGCATAGGGGTCCGGCTTCAAGCCGGGACCGCGCTTAGGGGATAGAGTTGAGAGCAATGCGAAATTTTTCCGTGGGCAGGTGAGCGTCAAGGTCCCGCCCGGCAAGGAATGAGATCCATGACAGGCACATCTGACACGCCCAAGGCTTCCCCTTCGGACTCCGTTATTATTTTCGACACCACGCTGCGCGACGGCGAGCAATGCCCCGGCGCGACGATGACATATGAAGAAAAGTTGCAAGTTGCCGAGCTTCTCGACGAAATGGGCGTGGATGTCATAGAGGCTGGTTTTCCCATCGCTTCGGAGGGCGACTTCGAAGCCGTCAACGAGATCGCCAAGCTCGCTAAAAACTCGGTGATCTGCGGCTTGGCGCGCGCAAGTTTTGGCGACATTGACCGGGCGGGCGAGGCGATTAAGCCGGCACGGCGCGGTCGCATCCACACCTTCATTGGGACGTCGCCCCTGCACCGCCAATATCAGCTTCAGCTTGACCAGGATCAAGTGTTTGAGCGGGTGGTGGCGTCGGTTTCCCGTGCCCGTCAATATACCGATGATGTCGAGTGGAGCGCGATGGACGCCACGCGCACTGAGCACGATTATCTCTGCCGCGTAGTTGAGGCTGCGATTAGAGCAGGCGCGACCACGATCAACATTCCCGATACTGTGGGCTACGCGACGCCAGAAGAATATTTCGATCTTATTATGATGCTGCGCACGCGCGTGCCTGGCATGGACAAGGTTGTGATCTCAACGCATTGTCATGATGATTTGGGCTTGGCTGTCGCCAACTCGCTGGCGGGCCTACGCGCTGGTGCCCGCCAGATCGAATGCACGATCAACGGTCTTGGCGAACGGGCCGGAAATGCCGCGC
>JAYTQI010000228.1:0-1924 GCA_043746825.1 Hyphomicrobium sp.
GAAGAGACGATTGTCGATATCGATGATGCACATACCGGCGTTGTGGTGCAGAAATTATCGGAGCGCCGTGGCGATCTGATGGAAATGCGCCCCTCGGGCGGTGGGCGCACACGTATGGTATTCCTGGTGCCGACGCGCGGCCTGCTCGGCTATCAGTCGGAGTTGCTGTCCGACAGCCGCGGCACAGCGGTGATGAACCGCCTGTTCCATTCCTATGCGCCATTCAAGGGCGAAATTCAGGGCCGCCGTCAGGGCGTGTTGATTTCAAACGGCATGGGTGAAGCCACCGCCTATTCGATCTTCAACCTGCAGGATCGCGGCCTGTTCATGATCGGCGCTCAGGCGCGGGTTTATGAAGGCATGATCGTCGGCGAGCATTCGCGCGACAACGATCTCGTCGTCAACGTTGTACAGGGCAAGAAGCTGACCAACGTCCGCGCGTCCGGCAAGGATGAAGCCTTGACGCTGGTTCCGCCAATGCGGCTGACGCTGGAAAAGGCGATGAGCTACATCACGGATGAAGAACTCGTCGAGATCACGCCGGAGTCGATTAGGCTTCGCAAGCGCTGGCTCGATCCTAACGAGCGCAAGCGCCAAGAACGCAAGCGCGAATCCGAGCGTGAATCTGGGGCTGCCTGATGCGCTCGATATAACGGCCCTGCGACACCTTTGTTTCGGGAAAATATCCCGGGTTGACCCTGCCACGTCTGCCGCTCAAAATTCTCGCTCCGGAGTCCTTCTAAAACGAGGAGTTTGATCAATGAAGCGCATTCAGTTTGCCATATTGACGCTGGCTTTCGCATTTTCTTCCTCCGCTTTCGCTGACGAAAAGCTCACTGAGGACGAAAGTAAAAAGGGTGTTGCGGCCGCTGCTGCAATGGGCTGCGAAGGCGGCAAGTGGGAAAAAGAGTCGGAGGCGAGCGGCATCTATGAGCTCGACGATGCCAAGTGCAAAGGCGGATCCTTTGATTTGAAATTCGACAAGGATTTCAAATTGATCGTCATGACGCGCGACTAGCGGCGAAACGTAAGTGCCTCACAGCCGGGATGTGTTGCCGGGCTGTGAGGACTAGAAGTCAGGGCTGCGTGTTTCAAGGCCGCTCTGCCGTCTTGGGGCTTTGCCTGCATGGCATTCAGGCGAATACAGAGGGTGTTAATCGGTTTTTATCCGATGCGCGGTATACTCCCGGTCCGGCGTGCCTTTTTTGGCGTGCCCGGACGTTTTTGGAGCACGCGTTATGAACGCCACAACCACCAGCGGTCATTTTTCAGTGCAATCGGAACGCGCAGCCCACCGGCATGCGTTGCCGCCGATTTTGCTCGGGCTCCTCGCGCCGCTGCTGGTATTTATGGTGATCGATCCGCGCGCACTCAGCAGCGCCAGCCTGATAGCGCACGTCTACATGGTCGTTATATTCTTGTTGTCGGGCATCGCCTTCTTGATCAGCGTCTTCGAAACGGGCGAAGTGACAAGCGTTACAATCGACCGGCCAACCCGGACAATTCACGTTGAGCGCATCGGGATGGTTGCAAAATCGTTTATGGATATCGACTTCGCCGACGTGGCGACGGTCAGAATTGAAACCCGTTATGACGAAGACGGCTATCAAACGGCACTGCCTTTTATCGTGCTGACGACGCGTGAAGTCGTGCCGATGCCGGCCGGCACAACGGAAGCCGACGTTGCCCAAATGCGCGCGGTCCTGAAGGGCGCATAAGTTCCGCGGCCGGGACTACCGCCGGTCTCAGGACAATCCGTTTCGAAATTGGAAAAGCAGTGGCGTGGCCACCCTGGGAGGGGCCACGCCATGTGACAATTGTTTGTGCAGGAGGCACTTACTTTCGTCGCGGCTATATCTAAGCCCTGATCAATAAGAGAGCATGGGCGAAGTGGCGATTACCCACATTATTTCCACGCATTGTT
>JAYTQI010000229.1:0-4267 GCA_043746825.1 Hyphomicrobium sp.
CCAAACGCCGTGCCACCGCGCACGCCGCGCCCAGAAATGGGGACAATCAAGATGCGGGCTTCCGGAACCGGGAAACGCCCGTAGTAGACTGAGACCGCATCTGCTGATGTTTTGAGCCACGCCAAGATGCGCTGTTGAGGCAGTGCGAAGGTCCCTGGCGCGAAGCCAACTTTAAGGCTCGCGCCCTCGGCCTTGATCTCGGTTGCGGGCAGCCCTTCGAAGGCGTCATACGGCATGCGATCCCCGGTAAAGTCTGCTTGGCCCGCCGCATAGCCCAGCTCAGCGGTGGAAACCGTCAACGAAGCCCAAATCAAAAGTAAAACCTTGGCAAATCGCAACATCTTGCCAGCGAGCGTTGGGAGTTGGGCCAAATTCAGGCCGGCGCAGTCTTCGCCATCGGGCGCATGGCCCCTAGCGCACGAAACGGCTAGACTTCAGACTGCGCCCAATCGCGCCGCCATCGGAGCCCGCCATGCCCAACACCTCAGCCTTGAGATTGACCGCGCTCGCGTTCATCGCCGGGTTTCTGGCGACCATCATCTTTCATCAAGGCTTGGTCCTGGCGCTAAATATGTCCGGACTAATGCCCGCTGGGTTCAAACCGTGGTCACTCGATCCGGTACCGCCGTTTGGCGTGCCAACGGTGATCTCAAAAGCCTTCTGGGGCGGGCTGTGGGCGATGCTGCTAAGCCAGCTCCTGCGCAATATGAGCGGCCTCAGGTATTGGCTCATGTGGACGCTTGTTGGCGCGGTGGCACTGTCCGTGGTCGCGATTTTTGTGGTGCCGCCTCTTAAGGGCCAGCCAGTGCCGGATTTTCTTGGCCGCTTTCCCATCTATGCGTTGGTCAACGCCGCCTGGGGCTTTGGCGCCGCCCTGCTGTTACGGATGTTTGGGGCCACGCGCGCGTGAGCATCAAAATTTTATGATCCCTCTAGCGCGCTAATGCTCAGCCTGCTAATTTGTTTTCCTGAGGCGGGAGGCGGGTGTGGTGCGGCGTACCTTTGTCAGTTTGGTTTTTGTGGCGCTTATCTTAAGCGCCTGCGTGTCTGGCGAGCAGAAAGTTGCTGATGCCGGCATAATCAAGGTCTCCGACGATCAATTTCGCCCCTATCGCCAATATACAGCGACCAACAAGCAATCGATTCATTTTAGCGGCACGGAACGTGTAACCCTTGCGGCCCGTATTGACCGCAAAACAGGTGCGACGGTTGTGATGGCCGAGATTGCTGTTTTTTACATGACCCATGAGCGGCGGCACTACGACCGGGCGGCCAATGCTCAGGCTGAACCGCTCATCGTAAATAAGATTGCTTATGACGGGCAATGCGACCGCAAAAAGAATTGCGAAAGGGATGAGGTCGTCCAAGTCCAGATCCCGGAAGCCGTGCTCCGCCAAGTGCCCTCAGCTGGTTATCAGTTCAAGATCTTTGGTAAGGCCGCTCCTGATATTCTCATCTCATTGGAAAAGCCGCTGATTGATAGCCTTTTCTTAAAGATCGACGCCGACCGGGCAAAACCGCCAACGCAGATTTCGCAGAAATCGGCGCTATAGCTTTAAAAGATCAAGCAACCACCCCTAAAATCAGCCTACTAACCTTATTGCGGCCCAAGCAATTGACGAATGAGCGCGTTCGATGCACCGTGCGCTCCATGATTGGATCACGACACATTTATGACAAGGCCTGTGCCGTTGCACTGATGCTGCTCATGGCGGGCTTCGCGGCCGCTTCACCTGCACGCGCAGAGGAAGCCGAGGCAAAGGCGGCGTCCAAAGCTGAGGCCACTGCCATTACCGAGCTGACGCTCGAGAAATTTCTCGACCGTTTGATGATGGCAGAGTCTGGAGGCAAAGCCAACGCCCGCAATCCGCTATCGAGCGCGGTTGGCCCTTATCAGTTCATCGCCTCAACCTGGCTGATGCTGGCGCGCGCCCATTTTGCAGCCGAGACCGCCAATCTCGCGCCCGCCCAAATCCTCAACCTGCGCACCGACCGCGCCTTTGCGCGGCGCGCGGCAGAAGCCTATACCCAAAACAACGCCGCCTTTCTCGCGGCCCAAGGATTGAACCCGACGTTTCCACATTTGCGTTTAGCCTTCCTCGTCGGCCCCGGGGGTGCTGCTCGCATTCTTTTAGCGCCCCCCGATGCCCGCGTCTCAGCTTTGCTTGGCCCAACAGTGATTGGGGCCAATCCTTTCATGGCCAATTTGACGGCTGAGGGGCTGATCCGGCGGGCGGCACGCGATATCGAAGCCGACCCTAAAACGACGGCGGGCCTGAAACCCGACCCGGAACGCGTCGCCCGCGAGATGATTACGTCTCAGGCTGTGCCAGCCCTTGCTGCCCTCATCACACCGCCCGTTGCGCGAGAAGCTGCAGGCTTGTTCCACAGTATTTCGGAGCGCATGGCCAACACAGCTGTGACGCACATACAAACTGCGGCTCCTGCCAAACCCGCACGGCCAAAAATTGAAGTCAACTGCGATCTGTCACTGCCAAGTTGCCGGAGATGGCTTGCGCTTGCGGAGCGCAAGCTGAGCCGGGGACGGCGGGCGAGCGATTGAGACGGCCAAAACGGCTCAAACACTTGCAGCCGTTTGCGCGCGCGTCTCAGTCGAAGTCATCCTGGAACGCACTCGCCCATTTGCGATGTGCGTTTGGGGATCCAGCGTAAGCGCCGTCGTAGACACAAAAGCTGGAGCCTTTAGGGGCCGCACCCGATTTGGGGATGACGTTGCACGCGGCTCAAGCCGCACAGACGCCCGAATCTGATATCATGCTGGTTCGACTGCGGACTTAGGAGGTGAAGCCATGTCTGACCGGACTCAACTAGCGCTCGGACGCAACACGCTTTCTGTGCCAAAGTTTGCCAAGCGCATCCTTGAAGTCGCGGTGGCGACAGGACTGACCGCACTCGTCTCGTTCCTTATTCTCTTCCTGAACAATATCCTGACCGTGCGCAGCGGACTGGTGCTTGGATTCAACATTTGGCTGAGCTTTATTGGCCGCTCCGACATTTTGGGCACGATGGTGCTGACCGCGATGGTGACGATCGCCTATCTCGCTTGGCAGCGCGACAGCAATCCCAAACGCTAACGGCGGGCATTGCGCCTAAAGCTGCGGAATCTCGGAACGTGCGATATCCATTTCCCAGATATCGCGGCGGTGGCTTGCGACTTGTTCACAGCCACCCATGTGGCAGACGCCAAGCACCGTTGGGGCGAAATAAAACCGGAACCGGTCATCGTCGGCGCGCTCTGTGACGAGGCCCCACTTCAGCAGCGCTTCCAAATCGCTGACCCGTACATAACGCAAAATATCTCGGTTGAGATCGACAAAACCCATGTCCCAGCGCCGCGCCGCGACATCAACAAAAACCAGCGCGCGGCAATGACTAAAGGTCATACCCTTTGGCCCGCCGAGGTGGATCAGCCCGGTGTCCTGGATCAGCGGTGGATCGCGCTGGAGGGCCTGAACGATCTGCCAATAGCGCCAGCGGGTGTGGGTAGACTTAGCTTGAACGATACTGGTGCGGCTGCGATCCGGGCGATCATTGCGGCGCAGACTGAGACCAATGATATCGCATTGGCCATCGGGTCCGTGATACGGAATTGAAAGTCCGGAATGCACGCCGCATTCCCGCGACCGGCCAAGCATTTCCCGTTCTAATTTCTCCAAGCGGCCGTGTAACTCGATGTCGTCCCAATACATCGGGCCAATGGCGCGAGGGACACGTGAGAGAAACGGATCGTTCCGGTACATGGCGGTGCCGTAGTAAGTGCTGACGAACCCATCAGGAAAAATCAACCACGGCGATGAGGTCGTCCGCTTGTTCTCGACCCGGCAGAACGACAAATTCTCAAAGCCCTCTTCCTGCATGGCTTGGAGAAACAGTTTGCCAAGCTCATCAACCGTGCGGCAAAGTTCCGCGCGTTCGATATAATCTTCGATGGTCAACATGATCGTCCTCAACGCTCGTCAACATAATCCCTAGCCCTCTGCAAAAATTCGGACGCCTGCGAAAATGAACCAAGTCAAGTGCCGAAAATGGCACCAACAGAGCCCGGCGCAATTGCCATAAAGATCAATTCTGAGAACCATCCGATTTTCTCGCGCGTGCGTTTATGCCTCTGGCGCGCGAAAGCAAATTTGAACAGCTCTCAGCTATGCGAGCGTAGCAATATCCCGGCATTCATCTGCCCACTTGAAGAGAACTGTGTTTCTCTCTCAAGCCCTTCGCAGTGCAGCAATATGCGCCAAGAAGAGCT
>JAYTQI010000230.1:0-9809 GCA_043746825.1 Hyphomicrobium sp.
TGGGTCAACCGGCTCGCCATCGAGGCACCGAAACAGCGCCCGCTAGAAGAGGTCAAAGAGCAAATCAAAGCTGCGTTCCTCGCATCTGAGCGCACCCGCCTCGTGTCAGAACTCGCAGCCAAACTCACCGAGCGCGTTAACGCGGGTGAAGCCATGGCGGCGATTGAAGCCGCGGCTTTCGGGAAAGCCGAAAAGACCGAGCCAATCACGCGTTCCAGCGTGCCCCAGGGCCTCGGCGAAGCCGCCGTCGCGCAAGCATTCGTCTTGCAAAAAGATAAGGCCGGATCAGCAGAGTCTGCGAACCGCTCTTCACGCACGATTGTCCGCGTCATTGACATCACGCCCGCTGCCGCCGCCACCAAAGAGCAGCTCGACAAGCTGGCGAAAGACGCCGAAGGCGAACTCGCCAATCAAGAGCTGACCGAGTACACATCAGCGCTGCAAGAGCGTCTGGGCGTCGATATGAACCAAGCCGAGGCAGCCTTGAAGCGCATCGCCGGCGGCACGTCCGATCAGTGATCTCAAAACCTAAGTGACCGGAGTGACGCGCGCCGTGAGCGGGCCAGATAAAGCCAAGACAAAACCCGGCTCAGGCGCTGCGACGGTAAGCACGCATGGGTCTCAAAGCGGCGACGTATTTCCTGCGTTCAAGGCCTTTGACGCGCTTTATACAGCGGGTAAACCGCAAGTGGCTTGGACAAGGTTGGTCGCCGATCTCGAAACCCCGGTCTCGGCATATTTGAAAATCGCCAGCGGCCAGCCGATGAGCTTCTTGCTGGAGTCAGTCGAGGGCGGCGCGACGCGCGGGCGCTATTCGATCATCGGGCATGCCCCTGATCTCATTTGGCGCGCGCATGGCGAGACGGCGGAGATCAACTGCCAGCCACTGCAGGACGCGAAAGCGTTCAAGCGCGACACGCACAAAACCTTAGCATCGCTGCGCGCGTTACTGGCTGAGAGCATGATCGATCTGCCCGAAGGGCTGCCGCCAATGGCGGCGGGCATTTTCGGCTACATGGGCTACGACACCGTCCGCCTTATTGAGAAGTTGCCGGAGATGGGCCCAGATGCGCTTGGCGTGCCGGATGCTATCCTCATCCGCCCAACGCTGATTTTCATTTTCGACAGTGTCAAAGATGAGATCACCGTTGTGACGCCAGTGCGCCCTGACGCGAAGATAAGCGCGCGGCAAGCCTATAACACGGCGCAAACCCGCCTCGCCCACGCAGTAGCCCAGCTCGACGCGCCGTTGCCGCACAGCGCCAGTGCCCAGCTTGATACCCTGGCGCTGCCAGAGCCAAAATCTAATACCACGGAAGCTGAATATCTCGGCATGGTCGCGAAAGCCAAAGAGTACATCAAGGCGGGCGATATTTTTCAGGTCGTGCTCTCGCAGCGGTTTTCAGCGCCGTTCACGCTGCCATCATTCGCTCTCTACCGGGCGCTGCGCCGCCTTAACCCGTCGCCATTTTTGTTTCACCTTGATTTTGGCGGCTTCTCGCTGGTCGGCTCGTCCCCGGAAATTTTGGTGCGGGTGCGCGACGGCGAAGTCACCATCCGCCCGATTGCGGGCACGACGCGGCGCGGCGCCACAGAAGCCGAAGACAAGGCGCTTGGTGAAGCCTTGCTCGCCGACCCCAAAGAGCGCGCCGAACATCTGATGCTGCTCGATCTTGGCCGCAACGATGTCGGCCGCGTCACGGAAACCAGTTCGGTCAAAGTCACCTCGCAGTTCGTGATCGAGCGCTATAGCCACGTCATGCACATCGTCTCGAATGTCATCGGCCAGTTAGATGCCAAAAATCACGACGCCATTGATGCGCTGATGGCGGGCTTTCCAGCGGGCACAGTTTCCGGCGCGCCAAAAGTCCGGGCCATGGAAGTGATCGCGGAATTGGAAAAAGCCAAACGCGGGCCTTATGCCGGCTGCGTTGGCTATTTTTCAGCCGGTGGAGAAATGGACACCTGCATCGTCTTGCGCACCGCCATCGTTAAAGACGGCATGCTGCACGTTCAGGCAGGCGCGGGCGTGGTTCACGACAGCATTCCTGAAAACGAACAGCAGGAATGCATCAACAAAGCCAAGGCCATTGTGCGGGCAGCGGAAGAGGCTGTGCGATTCGCGGCGAAGGGTGTGAAGGGCGCTGCGGGGAACAAGGGGCCATTTGGGTGAGTGAGTTTAGGTTGGCGTCATGCGCCAGAGCAGCGCCAGAAAATTCTTTCTAAGCCTTAGTGAGTTGTTGATCCAGTGTGTTAAGGCTTTTTCTGAAGATTTATCAAATCACAACTGAAGCCAAGTGCAACGATGACCCACATAACGCTGCGCGCACTGTCGCCCCAGGTGTTGGGCATACCTTCGATCTGCGAAGTGATGTAGAAAATTGCATCCTTGTAAAGGATAGTTTCGCTCCCAGTTTCCGGCATGCAAATTTTTTGATTGTGATCGCGACCGCCGGTCTTGAAGCGCTCAGACGTAAACCCGTCAAAGAAACCTTCGATGTATTTTCTGCAGTCCCCAGCATCAACAAGTTCTTGACTGTCTTTCGCCCTTCCGTTGCGTTGTACCAACTCGGAAAAAGCGTGACATTGCTCAAGAAGTCTACCAGCTGTGCCTTCTGTCCATGCCGCGCAAGCTGGCGCACTGGCTGCGAGCGATATGGCCGCGCCCACAGCGCACATGAAGGTGCAGATGTTCATCCTGCCTGCTTTTTAGTCTTTGAACTCGTTTTTTTCTCAGGTTTCGGAATCGCAGCTTTCTCGGCCGCCCGAGCTTGAATCTTGGCCTTCTCCTCGGCGGTGAGAAAATTGCTCGCGTTAGCAATTGAACGCCCGATCTCCTCTTCGATCTTGCGCGCGGCGTCACCGGCAACTTTTGCTCCCGCAAGTGATGCTTTTTTGGTTTCGTCAAAAGTCTTTGTATTACGGGCTTTAATAATTTCCTTCGCAGCGCGCTCGCCCAGCGTCGTAACAGCTAGTTCAAGATTATCGAATTGATCACGCAATTCGATTGAGTCGTCTATACCTTTCATGTCCTTATGTTCTTTTGGCGTGACGCCAAGCATCTCTTTGCTCATGGCAGCAGTAATCGGCGCCGCCTTGACCCCTTCAGCTCCTCGGTGCTTCCATTCGTCAGTCAACTCATTGCGCGACGAGATATTCTGCAAGCGGCCATCAATCCATTCGTCGTCACGGCCTTTGTCGCGATACGTCTGAATAGCTCGGTCGACTATGCGTGATGGCTGTGCAATTTCTTCGAGTCGTTCCGCCCCAACTGTGGCCAGAAATTGTTTTATTGGTTCCGCGCGTCTTGAAGGAACAGACTGAACAATACGGAAAAGCGTGTTGGTAGTCGCGCAGTCGGTCTTGTAATTTTTCCCATCTGCAGCGGGCAATTTCAGTTGGTTACAATTTGTAACCGACTGATCTGAACCTTCTTCTTTGAGGCGTTTCTTTAGTACCTTCCAATAGTTCCGGCCATCGCTGCTTTCAGATAGTGCGCCAACGACATCGACCACCGAATGCCACCATTCGCCGTTGTGCCAGATACGGCGGAGTGAGTAGCCCTCAAGCTCAGTGACGGCGATCTTGCCTTCAGCTGTTCCAGCTTCGTGATCGGACAGAGATGTGAAGCCTCGAATTCTATCGGGTGGTGCTGCTTTCTTTGTCATCACAGCCTCCTGTGCATCTCAAGAGTAGGACGATTTGCCTTCGTCGTCACGCGTTCGACAGCCCACAATTCCACATTGTCCCAGTATTTCTGTCAGCCATCTGGGCTTTGACTGCTCGCGAAGCGCAATATAAGCAACTCCTTATCATCCCTTCACCTCTCTGCCACTCCGCGTCGTCTTTTTCGCCCGCCACCGTTTCGCCCAGGCCCGCTTCCACGGGTTCCAGCGCGGACGCCAAGCTAAACTCACCACGCTGTGCCAGATCGTGTAGAGCACGAACCATCCCAGCACCCGAATGGGCAGCACGCCGAACGCAAACGTCAGACGGCGCGCCCGCTCCCATGCGACGCCGCCGTATTTCATCGAGCGGGCCTTGACCCACGCGCGCACGCGCTCCTGGCCCATGACATTCTCAGCCACTCGCAAGGCCACGAACGCGACAATCGCGAGGGGGAGAAAAAACCACACGGTCATCCAGAACAATGTGCTCAAGATCCAATAGACGACCGAAAACACCGTTCCGAAAATCCACACAATTACCGACCAGAGCGTCGCCATTTAGTGTCCTCGTTGATCGGCTCGTGACGAACACCAGAGGGCTTACCCTAACGCGTTGTTTGATGTAAACAGGAACATCAGAATTGAGCGAATAGCTTGACCAAGACGCCGATATCACTATCTACCCGTGGCGGTTCGACGCCAACGCTTGTTGCCCGATTACTCTGTCATACCGGCGCAGGCCGGTACCCACGACATGTTTCAACAAGAGGCCTGTTGCCGTGGGTCCCGACCTTCGTCCGGACGACGTAACTTGGAATCGCGGAGCCCTGTGCGATGACTATGACAAACCCGCCCCGTATGGGGGAATTCATTCGCGAAGAAATTATCGCGCCGCTGGGTTTGACGGTCACGGCGGCAGCCAAAATTTTGGGGGTCAGCCGCCCCAACTTATCATTGCTTCTCAATGAGAGGAGCGCGCTATCTGCGGATATGGCGCTGCGGCTTGAGAAAGCCTTCGGCGTCAGCATGGACTTATTAATGCGCATGCACTCGGCGTGCGCCATTGCGGAGGCCCGCATGAGCGCCAAGTCCATCAAAGTCAAACGCTACAGAGTTCCAGCGGCCTGATGAAAATGCCAACCCTTGCCCTTCTCCGTCACGCCAAATCGAGCTGGGATCAAGCCAGCCTCAGCGATTTCGACCGGCCGCTAAATGAGCGGGGCAAGAAAGCTGCGCCTGAGATGGGCCGCGTCCTGCATGATCTCAAATTCGCGCCCGACCTCATTTTATGTTCGCCCTCCACGCGCACGCGCCAAACACTCGACCTCGTGTTGCCATGCCTTAAGGGACCAGCGCCTACCATTCAATTTGATAACGATTTATACCACGCCAGCGCCGCATCGCTTTTGGATCAGATGCGCAGCCTAGATGATAAACTTCGCAGCGTGCTTGTTGTCGGTCACAACCCGGGCCTGCACGCGCTTGCGTTGACCCTTGCGGGCGAAGGCGGAACGGATGACCTGACCCACCTCACCTCTAAATTCCCAACTGCCGCTCTGGCCCTGCTGTCATTCACCAATCCACGTTGGCGCGACACCGGTCCTGCGAAGGGATGGCTGGAAGCCTTCGTGGTGCCGGAGCGGTAGGGCGCGAAAAGTTAATACCCAGTAGCCAGTAGGAACGTCAGTTATTATCTGCACCACATCCCTCTATTCGCCATTGGCTATCAGCCATTCGCTCTTCTCTTGACGCTTCCCCGCTTGGCCCCTACACCCTGCACATGCTGATCCTGATCGATAACTACGATAGCTTTACCTACAATCTCGTCCACTATCTGGGCGAGCTTGGCGCGCAGTGCGTTGTCATCCGCAACGACAAGATCTCGGCCGAAGAGGTCATCGCCAAAAAACCGCAAGCCATTGTGCTTTCGCCCGGCCCTTGCACGCCAAATGAAGCTGGCGTGTGCCTCGACCTCATTAAAAAGGCCGGACCAAAAATTCCGCTGCTTGGCGTCTGCCTCGGGCATCAGTCGATTGGACAATCGTACGGCGGCAAGGTCATTCGCGCGCCGGAGCCGATGCACGGCAAGTTGTCGGCGATTACGAATACCGGCAAGGGCGTGTTCAAGGGCTTGCCGAAATCGTTCCAGATTACCCGCTATCACTCCCTCATCGTTGAGCGCAAATCCCTGCCCGATTGCCTCGAGATCACGGCGCAAACGGCTGACGGAATCATCATGGGCATACAGCACAAAACGCACCCGGTGCATGGCGTGCAGTTCCACCCCGAAAGCATCGCCTCCGAACAAGGCCACGCACTTCTTGCTAACTTCCTGACGCTGGCAGGCTTTAGCCCGCGCCAGCGCAGCGCCGCCTGAGGCTCATCCCATGCCCGCCCGCGAGACCAAGCGCTTTTTGAACAAAATCGCCGACCGCCAGGACTTGAGCGAAAGCGAAATCCAGGACGTGCTCGACCTGCTCATGTCTGGCGTCGCTAACCCGGTGCAGATGGGCGCGTTCCTGATGGGCCTGCGCGTCAAGGGTGAAACAACGGCTGAGATCACGGGCGCTGCTAAAAAACTCCGCGCCATGATGCTCCCCGCTGAGGCCCCGCCCAACGCAATTGATATCGTCGGCACGGGCGGCGATAGCCACGGCACCTATAACGTCTCGACTGCAGCCGCTATTGTGACGGCAGGCGCCGGCGTGCCCGTTGCCAAGCACGGCAACCGCGCGGTCACTTCGCTCTCAGGTGCGTCGGACGTGCTGCAGGCGCTTGGCGTCAAGATCGATGTGCCGCCGGTCACCGTGTCGCGCGCCATCCACACAGCGGGTGTTGGATTTTTGTGGGCGCCGATGCACCATCCCGCGATGAAGATGTGGGGCCCGATCCGCGCCGATCTTGGCATCCGCTCGATTTTCAATTTGCTTGGGCCGCTATGCAATCCGGCCCACGTGACACGGCAAGTGCTCGGCGTCTATGACCGCAAATGGCTGGAGCCCATAGCTGAGACTTTGAAGAACTTAGGTTCGGTCCACGCCTGGGTCGTACATGGTGCCGACGGCATGGACGAGTTGACGACCACGGGCCCCTCTATGGTCGCCGAACTCCACAAAGGCGACTTCACGGTTTTTGAAGTGACGCCGGAAGACGCGGGCCTCAAGCGCGCAACGCTTGCAGACTTGAAAGGCGGCGACGCCCAAGTCAACGCCGCCAAGTTGCGCGCGCTCCTGCAGGGCGAAGAAGGCCCCTATCGCGACATCGTGTTGTTCAACACCGCCGCCGCGTTAATCGTGGCTGGCAAAGCCGGGTCCCTTGAAGACGGCGTCGCCCGCGCCGCGCGGTCCATCGACAGTGGTGCGGCCAACATGGCGCTCGATAAGCTGATTGCGGTGACGAATGAGGTGTCGTGAACGGTGTTTTGATTCTCCAAGAGGCTTTGCCTTTTATCCACAGGAATCTTGACCGGCTTCTCACCAGTAAAAATTCTTCGCTAGAACAACCATTTGAGCACATAAATCGATTATGGAATAAGTCTTCATCGGCCGGCGCCATAGACGAGCGCGGACAAGGTGCGCGACTGAACGTGAGCGGTACTGACACTCGATACAGTCACGGACTCCCTGGACCTGACTGCACGTAAGATCCCTCAGTCGAGTTGTGTAGACCGCACCCTTGCAGGCGCTGCTTTGTAGGCGGCAGCGCCTGCCCCCCATTCTGGGTTATTATTGAGTTTAGGTGGCGTGTCATGAATGAATTGAGCGACACTGAACTTGCGCTTTTGGACATGTTGGTGACGAAGCCACGCGCGCTGCTCCCCCCGCACATTTGCGTTTATGCCGAACATCTTTCACAATTTGGCTTTGCAATGTTCTCAGAAGGCCAGTGGTTCGTCACCGCCAAAGGACTTAATCTCACCCACCACAGCATTCATTGATCAATGGCGCTTGTCAGTTTTTCTTGAGTTGGCGCTGCGGATCTAATGCTGGCTCGCTCACTCGCCCACAAACATGGCCAACAATTTGTAAACGCTCCGCCGCGACTGCGAGCGTTTGAGCGCAGCCTAACGGCCGAAAGCCCGTCTGCTGCATTTTGAATCTGAGAATTTCCGCGCTCAACAGCACCGCATCATCAGCAAGAACGCCACAAACCGCCGGGTGATATCGCCACGCCAGCTAAAACCGCAACGATCTTTTCATCAAGATTAAAAATCCCTTGCGCAAAACAATAGTGAATTCGTTAAAATCACTGATCGCATTTATGCGGCGATCCCAAAGTGATCTTCATCCCCGTTTGCTACCTTAGGGAGAAATCAACGCCCCTCAGGAGCGATCACATGGCGACGAAACGGCCCAACATCGAAGTCTTCAATCAGGGCACTCAGCAAGCGACCTTCGGGCATCTCGCAAACCAGACGATTCAGGCGTCCGGTGTGAACATGCATCATTCGCTGACCAGCTCGGGTCAAGGCGCTAACCTGCTGATCGGCGGGCCGGGCACCAACGTTTTTTCATTTAAGTCCACAACGACATGGCCGGGTTACGCCGCGCAGAACGTTGGCGATCCGGAAAATGCCGGTCCCAACACGCTGTTCTCACTTACGGGCATGGCGCAAAACACCGACGTATATCGCGGCTACGCGGGTGCCGTGAACATCATCTGGATGGCCGATGGCAACAAAGCTCTGTTCCTCGATGACGGCTTTAGCCCGGGCGTTTCTAGCCAGCGCTTCACCAACATCACCTCGATTGAATGCGGCACTGGCAAGCAGATCATCGATCTGACCAGTAACCGCTACGCCATGGGCGATGTCACCCTCAAGGGCGGCATCGGCGATGACGTACTGATGGCATCCTCTGGCAACGACACGATTTATGCTGGCAAAGGCAATGATTATGTCTGGGGCGGCTCAGGCAATGACACACTCGTCTATGAAGTCACGAAAACAGCCGGCTTCACCGACACCTTCATCGGCGCTACTGGCGTTGACACTTTGAAAGTCAAACTGACGGCCGCGCAAAACACCGCCGCTGTGCAGGCCGAACTTAAAGCGTTTCATGATTTTATTGCCGACGCCAACCACAACGGCCAGTCATTCCAATTCCACGCGCTTGGCAATTTGAACGCGACCTCGATTGAGCGCCTTGATGTCAGCGTTGACAACGTTCATGCCACCATCGGCACGAGTGAAGCAAAGAAGACAATGGAAGGCGGCATAGTCAGCCACAGCTTAACCGGCGGCACTGGCGGCGATACCTTTTTCTGGAAGACATCGGACGTTGGCAAGGCTGGCGGCCCAGATCACGTCACCAACTTCTCGTTTGAGCAGCTGGACCGTATCGACCTGTCGCGCCTCTTCACCAATCACGCTCCCACAAACGTCGAGAGCCTCGTGCATGTTGTGGATACGGCGGCCGGTTCACTCGTGCAGGCGCATGTGATGAATTCAACCGCCTGGACCGATGTCGTGGTGCTTGATCACATTCACAACGTCTCAGCCACCGCACTCTATCAGAGCCACAGCTTGATCCTCTAAGCGCACTGGTTGCGCGCTTACCTCTTGATCGTGACTTTGACGTCATGAGCTGGCGGGCGCACCAGCGTCTGATAGACAACACAATAGCGTTCGGTCAGCTTTATGAGCTGATCGATTTTGTCTTGCGGGGCATTGGTCTCAAGTTCGAAGCGCAACCGTATCGCCTGAAAGCCGACGGGCGCAGCCTTGTCGATGCCCAGCGTGCCTCGGAAATCGAGATCGCCTTCGGTATGAACGATTGCACTTTTCAACGGCACATCGATTGCCGTCGCGACGGCCTTTAACGTGACGCCCGCGCACGCCACGAGGGCCTCGAGCAGCATATCGCCCGAGCACAGCTCCAGCCCGCCGCCACCCGCCGCCGGATGCAGACCAGCCGCAGCCATTGCGCGGCCAGTCTCGAGATTGCAGGCGATCTTCTGGTCATCGATGGAGCCGCGCGCCTTCAACGTGATGATGGCGCTACTTGGATCAGACTTATATTTATCTTTGATAGGCGCCTGCAGGGCACGCAGTTCATCGCTGTCCATCTTGTGTCGTCTCCAGTTCGCGGCCCCCTTTCCCATTACTTCACTTAATGGGATGAGGGCGGGGGTGAGGGGCGG
>JAYTQI010000231.1:0-4262 GCA_043746825.1 Hyphomicrobium sp.
CGCATTGTCCAGCCGAGTGTGCCGCAACGTGAAAAGTGGCTGCCTGAATTTCAGAGACAAATCTTTGCGGATCATCTCGGCCTGTCGCGCACCAATCCGCAGGGCACGAGCGACGATCTCGCAGGCATCACGCACATCATCTGGCCAGAAGCGGCGATGCCGTTCTTGCCGCTCGAGCACCCTGAAGCTTTGGCAGCCATCGGCGAACTTACGGCTGGCGGCCGTCAGCTGATTTCAGGCGCCTTACGCTTGGACGGCGCAACCGCGCCAGACGGAACACCTCTGCCGCGCCCCGAGCAAAAGGGTTTCAACAGTCTGATGGTCTTCAAGGAGGGCGGCGCGTTGGCTGGCGTCTATGACAAGATCCACCTCGTGCCATTTGGCGAGTATCTGCCAATGGAACCGGTGCTCTCGGCGTTGGGGCTAACCAAACTCGCGCACGGTCATGGAGCATTTGCGACAGGGCCGGAACCGCGTCCATTGCTGGATATCGCCGGACTGCCGCTGGTTGGTGGATTGATTTGTTATGAAGTGCTGTTTCCAGGCGCCATTGTCCAAGGGCCGGCGCGGCCTGGCCTGTTAATCAACGTTACAAACGACGGCTGGTTCGGCAACAGCACAGGACCCCGCCAGCACTTCCATCAGGCCAGGGTGCGTGCGGTGGAAGAAGGTCTGCCCCTCATTCGTGCCGCCAATAATGGTGTTTCGGGCGTAATTGACCCCTATGGCCGGGTCAATCACCGGCTTGGGCTAAATGTACGCGGAACAATCGACAGTACGATACCCTCAGCCCTCAAGCAGACGATCTATGGCCGGTTTCGTGATCTGCCAATGCTCATCCTGCTGGCAATCACAGCATTACTGGCCGCACTGACCAGCCGCCGCGTCCCGCCTTTAGAGCCCTCCTAAGCCGCGATAGTTTGATGCAGCGTGCACCTGAGGTTGACGGCTGACCCGCATGCACCTAGGAAGTGTGACGAGCGCTGGGGGGCGCTTCAGGTTGGGTTGAACTGAGATGGCACACGGTGAAATGACCGACGAGAACGAAGAAAGCGGCAATGTACCGCGCGGGTCCCGCCGCGCAAATCCGATGGACATTCATGTCGGCACCCGGGTCCGGCTGCGCCGCATGCTGCTTGGCATGAGTCAGGAAAAGCTCGGCGAACATTTAGGACTGACATTTCAACAGGTTCAAAAATACGAGAAGGGCGTCAATCGTATTGGCGCCAGCCGCCTGTTCGACCTCGCCAAAGTGTTGGGCGTGCAGATTCAGTTCTTCTTTGAAGAAGCACCCGTTGGCTTGCATGGCGCAAGCCTCGCGGGTGGCTTTGCTGAAAAGCCAGCCGAAAGTTACGTCGTTGAATTCTTGAGCAGCCGCGAGGGGCTCGAACTCAACAAGGCTTTTTCAAAGATTACCGACCCCAAAATGCGCCGCTCCGTCGTTGATCTTGTGAAATCGATGGCTGGCGAAGATCAGGGCTCCTGAAGCCCCTTGGTCTATGGGTCGATTTAGCCGGTGTAAAGCAGGCAATCTGCATGGCCGTTCGCTTGACCGCCTTGGCAAAGACTGCAACAAACCGGCAACTTTGCGGGTGGCCTGACAATAATTGTGAGCCCGCATTGATGACGCGCAAACAGTTCAAGCGATCAATTTAAGACACGGGGGCCAGTGTGGCACGCAAGTCCTTTCTGTTCACAAGCGAGTCGGTTTCTGAAGGCCATCCAGACAAAGTCTGTGATCGCATCTCTGACGAGGTCGTCGATGCGTTTTATCGCGAAGGCGCTAAAGAGAAGCTCGATCCTTGGGGCATCCGTGCCGCCTGCGAAACGATGGCAACGACCAATCGCGTGATCATCGCGGGTGAATCGCGCGGGCCAAAGGGTGTGACGGTTCAGACCATCCAAGAGCTGACCCGCGCCGCTATCCGCGACATCGGCTATGAGCAGGACGGTTTTCATTGGGCCAATTGTAACATCGAGGTCTTGCTGCATTCGCAGTCCGCTGACATCGCGGCTGGCGTCGATGCCAAGCAGCCGACCAATCAGGAAGAAGGTGCTGGCGACCAAGGCATTATGTTCGGTTATGCCTGCACCGACACGCCGGAATTGATGCCAGCACCTATCTATTACGCGCACAAAATTCTTGAAGACTTGGCGCACGCCCGCAAAGCCAAAAAGGGCGATGCCGGTAAGCTTGGGCCAGATTCCAAGAGCCAAGTCACGGTGCAGTACGAGAACGGTAAGCCCGTTGGCGTCACGCAGATCGTGGTTTCGCATCAGCATGTCATTGAGGATCTGACCTCGCGTCAGGTTCGCGAGATCATTGAGCCATTTGTCAGAAAAGCGCTTCCGGACGGCTGGATCAGCAAAGATACCATCTGGCATATCAACCCAACCGGCAAATTCTACATCGGTGGACCCGATGGCGACTGCGGCCTCACCGGGCGTAAAATCATCGTGGATACCTATGGCGGCGCAGCCCCTCACGGCGGCGGGGCGTTCTCGGGCAAGGACCCAACCAAGGTTGACCGTTCGGCGGCTTATGCCTCGCGCTATTTGGCCAAGAACGTTGTGGCCTCTGGTATTGCGGAGCGCTGCACCATTCAGCTCTCGTATGCCATTGGAGTCGCAAAGCCGTTGTCGATCTATGTCGATACCCACGGCACCGGCAAATCCGACGAAGCCAAGATTGAAAAAGTTCTGGGCGAAGTCATGGATTTGACACCGCGGGGCATCCGCTCGCATCTCGAACTCAATAGGCCGATTTATTCGCGCACATCGGCTTACGGCCACTTTGGCCGCAAGGCCGACAAGGACGGCGGCTTCTCGTGGGAAAAGACGGACCTTGCCGACAAGATTAAGAAAGCGGTTTAAGTAACGACTGGCTCAAACCACTTGCGATTGATGCGAAAGCGGTCGCTCGATGCGACCGTTTTTATGAGCTGCGCAGCCCTTGTCATGCCCTTCGAGCGGTGTCAGACTATTACAATGAACAAGCACGTGCCATCTGAAACGTTGAACCAGCTGTCCGTTGCCGAACGACTTCAGCTCATAGAGGATGTCTGGACCTCTCTAACCATATCACCTGAAAAACTTGCCGTGCCGAAATGGCATTCTGACGAATTGGATCAGCGCATTTTAGCCCATGATCATGAACCGGCTACCGCCAGGTCCTGGTCTGACGTTCGCGCGGAAATTCTGGCCAGCCTACGTAACACATGACGCTGCTTGTCAGGCCAGAAGCCAAGCAAGATGTCGTTGAAGCCGCACAATGGTATGATAGCAAAAAAATTGGCCTCGGGGTTGAATTTGTTGATGAGATCGACGCCGCACTTGATCGCGTCGCCAGAGGCCCCAAGATGTATGCAGCTGTCTACCGGGATTTGCGGCGGTCATTGGTTAGACGGTTCCCTTATGCCGTCTATTTCGCAATCCGCGGGACATCGGTAATAGTCATGGCTGTACTTCACCAGCGGCGGAATCAAGACATTTTGAGCGAACGCCTTGAAGACTAGCGCAAATGGTAATGGTTCATCCTATGAGCCAGGTTTAGCCTCGACAGAACTCCGCTCTTATGGCCGCCGCCGTGGGCGCAAGCCGAGTGATCGGCAGGCTGATCTTTTGCGGGATCTGCTGCCACGCGTTTCTCTGAAGGTGTCTGACCCTCCGGGTCTGACACCCACGCAGACTTGGCTCGAAATTGGCTTTGGTGGCGGCGAGCATCTGGTTTGGCAGGCGGCGCAAAATCCCAGCGTTGCTTTCATTGGTTGTGAGCCTTTCGAGGATGGCGTCGTCAAGGTCTTGAACAAGATCGACAGCGACAAACTCTCGAACATTCAGATTCACATGGGCGACGCCCGCGATGTTTTGCGTTGGCTCCCCGAGGCTTCAGTCGCCCGCGCCTTCATCCTGTTTCCCGACCCCTGGCCGAAGCGCAAACATCGCAAACGCCGACTCGTTAATCCTCAGACTTTGGGGCAGCTCGCTCATGTCATGAAGCCTGGCGCGGAACTGCGAATCGGCACAGATATCGCCGATTATGCCCGCACCATGCTGTTGGCGTTCCAAGGGGCACCGGAATTCCAATGGCAAGCGGAGAGCCCCCAGGATTGGCGAATACGCCCGCCCGACTGGCCCGAGACGCGCTATGAGCAAAAAGCCCAACGAGAAGGCCGGCGGCGGTATTATTTTCGATTTTTGAGGCTCTAAAGCCCATTGTTCCGAAGACTGTGCCCTTGCACGAACCTTGAAAATCGCCTATC
>JAYTQI010000232.1:0-4257 GCA_043746825.1 Hyphomicrobium sp.
TCGAAACCATCCGACTTGCTGCCAGAGCTTCAAGGCCGCCTGCCGATCCGGGTAGAGCTGCAGGCGCTGTCGCGCGAAGACTTGCGCCGCATCTTGACCGAGCCGGAAACGAGCCTCATCAAACAATACATTGCCCTGATGGGCACCGAAGGCCTGACCTTGAGTTTCACAGACGATGCCATCGACCGCATTGCCGACACGGCTGTTGAAGTGAATTCGAGTCTTGAAAATATCGGAGCACGCCGCCTACAAACCGTGCTTGAACGCGTGCTCGACGAAGTCTCTTTCAACGCCTCGGAAATAAGCGGTCAAACGGTGACGATTGACGCCGATTACGTGCAAAACCGGATCGGCGCTCTGGCCAAGAACGCCGATCTGTCGCGGTTTATCCTTTAGCCGCTTACGCCGCTTGCTTGAGCATATCGCGCGCGGCACGCACTGATCCGCCGAACCTTTCGCGTGCTGTCACGGCATGGCCCGGTTGCAATGCGGCGCTAAGTTCAAGCGCTGAGTTGCCACTTAGGGCCAAGGTGATAGCCGCCACCCGGCCAGGCGCTTCGCGGCGGTCGAAGTAGATGAAGTTGTTGATGTAGCGAGCGACTTTAACAGAACTGTGCAGACTCGTCAGATTCTGGTCGTTCTCAAGATCGAACTCGCGCACAGACCGCAGCGCCAATCCATCAAGAAAATAACCCGCATAGCCGAGTTTTTCGAGATGCGCTCTGATATGCGCGACGCCGCCAGTGCGATGGCGCTCTTCGACTTCCACCAAAATGGTGGGTTTGCAGCGGGAGATGGTCTGTTGCGCACCCTCCAGCACCGCCAGCTCGTGGCCCTCAACATCAATTTTTAACAGCGCGACATCATCAAGGGCAAAGCTATCGAGCGTGCGCAACTCAACCTCATGCTCTTCGACAGGCCCTGAGGCCGTCCAGGTTTCAGCGGTATGGGCCTCCAGGCTTCCCAGCTCATTGTATCCGCGCGGCAAGCGCAACGTGGCTGTACCCGGCGCATTCGAAAGTGCCAGCCTTTGGACCAAAGCATTCGCTGGCGCAGCCTGCTTGAGATAGCTGGCAAGCGCCGGCAATGGTTCAAAGCCCATCACGGACCGGTAATGACGGCTGAGATGATAGAGATAAACGCCTTTATTGGCGCCAGCATCAACCGCGAGGCCTTTTTTCCGGCTGAGCAACCCAACGAGCGCAATTTCCGGCTCCAGCACCCACGTGCGATGGGCGAGGGCAGCAAGTGTAAACTTAGGGAAAAATTTTTGGCCTTGAGTTCGCAACCACCATTTCAACTGACGCATAACCCACCTCCAAGAGACAAAACACCCATGGCAACAAGGTTAACAGCGACGTCCGTCAAACACATGATGAAATATCATCGGCTTAAATCATAAGCTCTATGATGATGTTGACTCAGTTGGCTCATTTCCTGTGCTAAGATGAGGGCTTAAAGACCGCAAAAAAATACCGGGCATTTCTGCCCGGTATTCTCAACGCATCCCAAACTGATCTGCGGGGGATTAAGCCAGGATGTCGAAGCCAACGCTGTGAACATCGACGCCTTTGAGGATTGCGACATCGACCCACTTGTGGGCCACTAGGCCTTGCACAACCGTGTCGCCTGCGCCGTCATCAGCGAAGCGAACCGACTGTCCATAGTTGGCGTGGCCTTTAAGGAAGTCCTTCATGTCGAGCTTGTCGGTCCCAACCTGGAAATCGGTGATGGTATCGACGCCGCCGCCAACAGTGTCCTTCTTGAGATACGCGAAGGTGTCTGCGCCAGCGCCGCCAGTCAGCGTGTCGCTGCCGGTCAAGCCACGGAACCAGTCCGCGCCAGCACCACCAACAAAGTGGGTATCCGTGCGGTCGCCAACAAACTTGTTGCCGTTGTCGTTGCCGATAACCACTTCGAAGCCCGAGACCGTGTCCGTTGAGAAGGCTTTGCCAGAACCAATCGTAGCGGTGTGCTTGCCAAGGTCGATCGAAAGCTTACCCGCCATGTGCGAATAATCGAGCGTATCGTAGCCGCTGCCGCCCGAATAGACATCGTTGCCGGAGCTTGCCATCACAGTGTCGTCGCCAGAACCTCCGTAGACTTTGTCGTTGCCACGGCCGCCAAACATCCAGTCGTTGCCAGCATCGCCGTTCATGACGTCGTCGCCGCTCCCACCGGCCATCACGTCATCGCCGGTATTGCCGTCGAGCTTGTCGTTACCCATGCCGCCGGAGATCACGTCGACGTTTTTGCCACCCGAGACCCAGTCGTCGCCTTGGCCGGCGAAGATGGTGTCGTTGCCGACCGTGCCCTTGATGGAGTCATTGCCTGTATCGCCATAGATCGTATCGTCACCGCGGCCGCCGTTGAGCGTGTCGTCACCTCTGCCGCCGTGAAGAAGATCGTTCAGTTTGCCGCCAGTTACCATGTCGTCGCCGCCACGGGCCCAGACCTGGTTGTCTTCGTTCATCGCGGTCTCAATCATGTCCGCGAGTTTTGTGCCGTTGATAAGTGCCATGTCCGTAAAACCTCAATCCTGTTGATGCCCTGGTGGTTCAACCCAGCTCTTGCGGCCGGTTGCAGTCGCGTAAATTTGTAAAACAAGACATGCCGTTGTTTGTTCGAACGTCAGTGGTCTCGTTCACCCCTGGATAACAATTTGCCAGCGGGACATTGAGAAAATACTCAAAACGATTGCTCAAATTGAAGCTAATTTGCTGCGATTTTACCCCCGAAGTCTTGCGGACGAAACTACTGAAAGCGCGCTTTCGCCGCTATTCACGGGGCTTTTCTGGCGTTAAGACTGGCGCTATCCGATCATGAAAGACACACGCCTTATGGTTAGCGCCGTGGAAACCAAAACTTTTTTATCCGATACTCTCTCAAATGCGCCCGTTAACCGGCGCTCATTGGCGGGGCTTGGGCGCAAACCGCTTGGAGAGGCGCTTTCCGCCATCGGCGTGCCGGAAAAACAGGTGCGGATGCGCGTTAATCAGCTGTGGAGCTGGATCTACGCCCACGGCGTCACCTCATTCGATCAGATGAGCGATGTCTCGAAAGAGCTGCGCCGCACGCTCGAAGACGCCTACACGCTGGACCGGCCCGAGATCGTCTCAGAGCAAGTCTCCGTCGATGGCACCCGCAAATGGCTGCTGCGCTTGCCAAAGCTTGGGCACGAAAACCGGGCGCCTGAAATTGAAACGGTTTACATCCCGGATAGCGACCGCGGCACGCTGTGTATCTCCAGCCAGGTTGGCTGCACCTTAACATGCTCGTTCTGCCATACTGGCACCCAGCGCCTGGTGCGCAACCTTGAAGCTCAGGAGATCGCCGGTCAGATCATGCTGGCGCGTGATCGCATTGGCGACTGGCCGGGCGCAGCAGTCCCGCTCGATAACCGGCTGTTGCCAGTGGGTGATCGCAAAATCACCAATGTCGTGCTGATGGGCATGGGCGAGCCGCTCTACAATTTTGATAATGTCAAAGCCGCGATGGATATCGCCGCCGATGGTGAGGGCCTGTCCTTATCGAAGCGCCGCATCACACTCTCTACATCGGGCATCGTGCCGGAAATTCCCCGCTGGGGTGCGGAGGCCGCGACGATGCTCGCAATTTCCCTGCATGCGACTAACGACGAGCTGCGCGACGAGCTGGTGCCGATCAATAAGAAGTATCCCATCAAAGACCTAATGCAGGCTTGCCGGGATTACCCAGGCTTGTCGAATGCGAAGCGCATCACCTTCGAATACGTCATGCTCAAAGGCGTTAACGACACTATGGCTGAGGCCCGCGCATTGGTGCGGCTGCTGGCTGGCATTCCCGCCAAGATCAACCTCATCCCGTTTAACCCGTGGCCAAACACACGCTACGAATGCTCAGACTGGGAGACGATTGAGCGCTTTGCCGAGGTCGTGAATAAGGCGGGGTATGCGAGCCCTGTACGCACGCCTCGTGGCCGCGATATTCTGGCGGCATGCGGCCAACTGCGCTCTGAAAGTATGAAAATCAAAGCCAGCGAGCGTCTCACAGACGCCACGAAAACCAGCGCTGATCTGTGATGCGCGGGCACATGAGCTGCGTGACCAGCGATCTTGGGGCGAATTTGCCGTTGTGGCTCCGCCACTAACATTTATAACCTGTCACGAGGTCTGAACGCCATGGAGATCAGGGGTTTGGGAATGATCGGCACGCTTGGGCGAGTCTTAATGGGATATGGCCTTGCCTGCCTTACAGCTGGCGTCATTACCGTGCTGT
>JAYTQI010000233.1:0-4256 GCA_043746825.1 Hyphomicrobium sp.
GGCATCTGCGCAGCCTCGTTCTCAACCGCGACGGCCTACATCGCCGATGTCACACCACAAGACAAACGCGCCAGCGCTTTCGGGATGATTGGCGCGGCATTTGGAGTAGGCTTTGTGCTTGGGCCCGCCGTTGGCGGCCTGCTCGGCGCATCAGATCCGCGCTTACCGTTCTGGGTTGCGGCGGCGTTTAGCATCAGCAACGCCATCTACGGCTATTTCGTTTTGCCGGAGTCATTACCTGAGGACCGGCGCGCGCCGTTTAACTGGCGGCGTGCCAATCCAATCGGCTCGATACACTTATTGCGATCAAACCCGGTGCTGACCGGCCTCGCCGCCGTCAATTTCATTTTCCAGCTCGCCTACGTCGTTTTGCCATCGGTGTTCGTTCTCTATGCCGGCTACCGCTACGGCTGGGATACACGCGCCGTCGGACTTGCTCTGGCTGTCGTTGGCATTTGCTCGGCGATTGTGCAGGGTGGCTTGATCCGTCCTGTCATCCGCCGCTTTGGCGAACGCCGCGCGCTGCTCGCGGGTCTCACCGCCGGCACGCTGGGCTTTGCGCTGTACGGCTTGGCGCCGACGGGTGAGATGTTCTTGCTGGCCATCCCGGTCATGACGCTGTGGGGCTTTACGACGCCAGCGTCCCAAGCCCTTATGACCCGGCTGGTCAGCCCGTCCGAGCAAGGCCAGCTGCAAGGTGCTGGCGCAAGTCTGACCGCGATTGCTTCCATGATTGGGCCCAGCGTTTTCACGCAAGTCTTTGCCCACTTTATTTCCGGCGAAAAGGCCACGCAAATTCCGGGAGCGCCTTTCCTTCTGGCCGCCGCCATGCTGGCCTGTGCGACGCTGCTCGCCTGGACCACGACGCGGGGGATTGAGGAGGGGTGAGGACGAGGTAACCTCACCCACCCAAAGTCTCTAGCGCAATATTGCGCGCGCCATGCAACACGCGCTGCACGTAAACGGCTTTGCCAATCACCCGGTAAAAAATCAAATACGGTGGAATGAGCAATGCCCGCTGACCGGCACCGAGTTCTTTTCGCGTCCGAAAGCGCAGTGCATTGTGCTGGAGTGTTTCAATGCGATTTCTCAATTGCTCAAGATAAACCTTGGCGAAAGCTTCCCCGCGCTCAGATTTCAGATAATCACCAATATCTTCGATATCGCGGATCGCAGCTTCGGCATAACCAACAGAGAACATCAGCCGCTGCCGAGCCCAAAACGTTTGCCAAGCCTATCCCAGGCTTCAAAGTGTGAAACCGTTTTACCCTCGGCAATGTCGCGGTCAGCCGCGTCGAGATAGGGTTTGGCCCACGACAGATCGAGGTCGCGTTCGGGGCCTGAAAATGCCGCGGTGACGGCGGCGGCTATCGCCTCTTCAACCGTACCAAACAGCCCCGACTCGACTTGGGCCTTGAGCAGCGCTTCGATTTGCGGTTGCAGGTCGATTTTCAAACCACACCCTCCTGATTATTGTCAATGATAGCAGTTGTAGAAACCGCAATCCAGAGGGCATCAAGATAGCCGCCAATCCTAACGCCCGATTAATCCGGCGGCGTTAGAATTTCCCGCGTCGGCAGAAACGGGCGGGGACTTGAGGAATGAGCGCATTTGGCAAACGCAGATCCTCCGCACAAAAGCCCGGCCCTATTCGGTGCGATTTTAAACTGGCGAATTCGAACGGCACGCCAGCCCTATCGCCTAACGACGTCGAGGGTTTGAGGCTGGTGGATTTTCCGCAAAACGGTCACGTGCCCCTTTGGCTCAGATTGTCGATCATTCTAGCCTTACCGGTGATTCATTGCGATCACAGCATTGCAATAACACTCGGCGTCCCGGAATGGTTGCCAACCATTGTCGCCCTTTCGTGGGGGCTCTTCGCCGCCGTATTGATGACTTGGTACCGAACCCAACCATGGCCTGGCAACGCTGTAGTCGCGCGTGTCTTCGGACGGAGCATCGCTCTCGGCCTCGTTACGACGCTGATCGTGGCCGCCGTTTGTGTGCTGAGCATATTCGTAAGCACGAGATGGTTTGGCTCTGAGAACCAAATCTTTGTCATCGGGATTACTATGATTCCGGTGCTGTTGACGTTACGCGCCCGGTTAGCTGCCCTGCAGCGCATCAAACTATAACAGAGGGCCTGCCTTCAGAGCGCGTCAACGCCGTTATTTCAATCACTTAGACCTGCTTCCATACGACCCTACAAATCGCTCGGCGAACCAGGACAACAGGTGCGCCCGACGCTATAACCGCGCAGGACTCATAAAACCCCTGACGCAGAGTTATAGATGGCAGCCCCTACGACCTCCAAAATCACCCCCGAGATGATCGCCAGTCACGGCTTCAAGGGCGACGAATATCAGCGCCTGCTCGACATCCTCGGGCGCGAGCCGCGCATCTGCGAGCTTGGCATTTTCTCGGTGATGTGGAGCGAGCACTGCTCGTACAAATCGAGCCGCGTCTGGTTGAAGACTTTGCCGACGAGCGGCCCGCAAGTCATCCAAGGCCCTGGCGAGAACGCTGGCGTTGTCGATCTCGGCGACGATGACGCCGTCATCTTCAAAATGGAGAGCCACAACCACCCCTCTTACATCGAACCGTTCCAGGGCGCCGCGACCGGCGTTGGCGGCATCATGCGCGACGTCTTCACGATGGGCGCGCGCCCGGTCGCCAACATGAACGCGCTCAGGTTCGGCGCGCCCGATCACCCAAAAACCCGCCACCTCGTCAACGGCGTGGTGGCTGGCATCGCCCACTACGGCAACTGCACCGGAGTTCCCACAATTGGCGGCGAGACCAACTTTGACGCCGGTTACAACAACAACATCCTGGTCAACGCCATGTGCGTCGGCCTCGCCAAGAAGGACAAGATTTTTTATTCGGCTGCAAAAGGTGTCGGCCTGCCGGTTGTCTATCTCGGTTCAAAAACCGGCCGCGATGGCATCCACGGCGCCACCATGGCGTCGGCGGAATTCGACGATAAGTCGGATGAAAAACGCCCGACCGTGCAGGTTGGCGATCCCTTCACCGAGAAGCTGTTGATCGAAGCCTGCCTCGAATTGATGGCCACGGATTCCATCATCGCCATTCAGGACATGGGCGCGGCGGGTCTGACGTCTTCTACAAGTGAGATGGCCGACAAAGGCGGGGTCGGCATCGATCTCAATCTCGACCTCGTGCCGCAACGCGAGATTGGCATGACCGCGTACGAGATGATGCTGTCGGAATCCCAAGAACGGATGTTGATGATCCTCAAGCCCGAGCGCGAGGCCGAGGCCAAAGCCATCTTCACCAAATGGGGCCTCGATTTCGCGATCATCGGCAAAACCACTGACACCGGCCGCATGATCATCACCCACAAGGGCGAGATCGAAGCCGATCTGCCCGTCGATAAGCTCGCCAATTCCGCACCCATGTACGAGCGCCCGTGGGTGGAACCGAAAAAGCAAGCCCACATCCTGCCCGAATGGGTGCCCGCGCCGAATTCTATTCTCGGCACCCTCAAAGACATGATGGGCTCGCATCATCTCGCGTCCCGGCGCTGGATCTGGGAACAATACGACCACATGGTCATGGGCGACACCGTTGGCCGCCCCGGCGGCGATGCCGGCGTGGTGCGTGTGCATGGCACCAAGAAAGGCATCGCCATCGCCTGCGATTGCACGCCGCGTTACGTGCTCGCCGATCCCGAGATGGGCACCAAGCAGGCGGTGGTTGAAACCTGGCGCAACTTGACCGCCGTTGGCGCCGATCCCCTCGCCATCACCGACAACATGAACTTCGCCAACCCCGAGCGCCCCGAGATCATGGGCCAGTTCGTGGCCTCCGTGCGCGGTATGGCCGAAGCCTGCAAGGCGCTGGACTATCCCGTCGTCTCCGGCAACGTCTCGCTTTACAACGAGACCAACGGCGTTGGCATTCCCCCGACACCCGCGATTGGCGGCGTTGGCTTGGTGCCGGACACAACGAAAATCGCCAACATCGCCTTGAAGGGCGCCAGTCCTGCCGGCGACAGCCATATGCTCGTCGTCATCGGCCATGAAGCCGGTCATCTCGGGCAATCGCTGTATCAACAGCACGCCACTGGCAAATTCGAAGGCGCGCCGCCGCCTGTCGATTTGACGGCTGAGATAAAAGCCGGACGATTAGTTCGCGCGTTGATCCGCGAGGGTCGCGTCATGAGTGTGCACGATTGCTCCGACGGCGGCTTGCTCGTCACCATTGCCGAGATGGCGCTGGCTGGCGGCTCAGGT